>NZ_DVEA01000137.1:0-10687 GCF_015295965.1 Thermoleptolyngbya sp. M55_K2018_002 | reverse complement strand
GCCGCGCCAGCCGGGAGGTTGGGCGTTGCGCGGGCCGCCCATCGCAGGAGCGCCCCCACCAAAGAGGCCGCCACCGCCCATCCCCGGCAGTCCCATCCCCGGCATCTGTCCCTGGCCCATTTGCTGCATGAGCGATCGCATCTTTTGGAAGTCGCTGACCAGCTTGCTCACGTCGTCTAGTCCATAGCCTGCACCCTTGGCGATGCGGCGGCGACGGCTGGGCGAACTGGACAGCAAATCCGGGTTTTTGCGCTCCTCGCGGGTCATAGAGTTGATCATTGCCTCTGCCCGCTTGAGCTGCACCTCGCCCCGCTCTAGCTGTTCGCTCGAAATCTTGTTCAAGCCGGGGATCATTTTCATGATGCCGCCCAGCGACCCCATTGCTTTCAGCAAGCGAGTCTGCTTCAAAAAGTCGTCAAAGTCAAACTGGGCATTGAGGATTTTCTCTTGCAGCTTTTCGGCTTCGGCGATATCGACTTCTTCCTGGGCTTTTTCAACCAACGTCAGCACGTCGCCCATACCCAAAATGCGGGATGCCATCCGGTCGGGATAGAACGGCTGGAGCGCTTCCACCTTTTCGCCCACGCCCACAAACTTGATCGGCTGCCCCGAGATCTGCCGTACTGACAGGGCCGCGCCGCCCCGCGTGTCGCCATCTAGCTTGGTCAAAATTGCGCCCGTAATGCCGATGCGGTCGTGAAACGTGCGGGTGAGGCTTGCCGCCTCTTGCCCTGTCATCGCGTCTACCACCAGCAGCACTTCATGGGGCTGCACGGTGTCTTTGATCTGTGCTAGCTCGTCCATCATGTCCTCATCGATTTGCAGGCGACCTGCCGTGTCGATGATGACTGTGTTAATGCCGTCTTCTCTGGCTTTGGCAACGCCCTGTCGAGCAATTTCTACCGGGTTAGCATCCGTGCCTAGCTCAAACACAGGCACGTTGATCTGCTTACCCAGCGTAATGAGCTGGTCGATCGCAGCGGGACGATACACGTCCGTCGCCACCAGCAGCGTGCTGCGATTCTGCTTGCGGAGATGCAGCGCCAGCTTTGCTGTAGCCGTCGTTTTACCCGTACCCTGAAGACCCGCCATCAGCACGATGGTCGGCGCAGGCTCCGCCTCGGCGAGGGGAACGTTGGTTTCTCCCATGACCTCTACAAGCTGGTCATGGACGATTTTGATGAACTGCTGGTCGGGACGAACGCCAGAAATAACCTCAGCCCCCAGCGCCTTTTCCTGCACCTCCGCGACGAAATCTTTCACCACCTGGAGGTTTACGTCTGCCTCCAGCAGGGCCCGCCGCACTTCGCGCAAGGCCTCTTGGATATTAGCTTCGGAGATTTTGTCTTGGCCGCGAAGTTTTTTCCAGGCTCCTTCAAGGCGATCGGCTAGGGCTTCAAACATAGTGAATCGTATGAATCGTAAGTGAAATCAGGGGTGAATTGGAGGTGGATTTGTGACTGGCGATGTTAAGTCTTTTGGATCTCTATCCTAGCGTTATTGGGCGTGTACACAAAAAGCGGGATACCGAAAGCGGAATAGAGCAAGCGAGACGCTCCATACCAGAACGTCCCGCCTAATTCGTTTGATTTCGTGCGATTTACAGATTATTTACAGATTATGTGAGCCTGTGTGAGCAGTATGGGAGCCGTGTCAGCGCGATCGCCCTTTTGGTTTGCCGAAGACGCGCGATCGCCCCACAAGTCTGCTGATCTACCGAGTCTCAGCGCTCAGCAGTTCCGTAATCGCCTGATGCTCGATTGGCGTTTCGGCAGGAATGTCGCCCCGTGTGTCGGCGATCAGCCAGTCGAGCGCGGCCGCCTGCACATCAATGGATGCGCCTGTCTTGTCTACGCAATAGCGACCAAACACGAGCTTATCGACCAAGCGCACGCCCGGCCCCAGGCGCGAATATTCAAAAATCACGCTGTTATCAACCGTTGCGCCGCTGCAAATGTGGCAGTTTGGGCCAATCATCGACGGGCCGACAATGCGTGCGCCGTCCTCGATCTTGGTCATGCCGCCAATGTATACCGGGCCCTGGATGTCTACCTTGTCCCAATTCACTGCAACATTGATGCCCGTATAGATGCCGGGGCGCACTTCTCGTCCGGGAATTTCGACATTCTTGACTTCGCCCCGCAACACGCTGCGAATAGCGTGCCAGTAGTCAGGCACTTTGCCAATATCCACCCACTCAAAATCCATCGAAATGCCGTAGAAGGGTGCGCCCTTTTCAACCAACTTGGGGAATAGCTCACTGCCAATGTCATATTCCACACCGGAAGGAATGTAGTCGAAAATTTCTGGCTCAAATATATAAATCCCGGTGTTGATTGTGGTGCTGAGGGCTTCTTCGACCGAGGGCTTTTCTTGGAAGGTTTGGATGCGGCCCGACTCGTCCGTCACCACGACCCCATAGCTCGACACCTCTTCGCGGGGCACGTCTTTCATAATAATGGTGGCGATCGCCCTCTTTTCTCGATGCCAGCGCACCGCCTCGGTCAAATTCAGGTCGATCAGCGCATCACCACACAGCACCACGAACGTATCGTCAAAAAACGGCGCAAAGTCCTGAATCTTCCGCATCCCGCCCGCAGAACCGATAGCCTGACCTTCGAGTTGACCATCCACAATCCGCCCTTCAAAGGAATAGGCAATTTGCACGCCAAAGCGCTGTCCATCGCGGAAATAGCTCTCGATTTCGTAAGCCAGGTGACTCACGTTCACCATGATTTCATCGAAGCCGTGCTGCCGCAGCAGCTCTAGCAGGAACTCCATCACGGGCTTTTGCAGAATGGGAATCATCGGCTTGGGAATCGTGTAGGTGATGGGACGCACACGAGTTCCCTTACCAGCAGCGAGGATCATGGCTTTCATAGCGTTTGCTCTAACCTTTGGGGCAATTTGCTTGGATTGGTGTGGAATGATTTACTACAGACAGAAGAAAGTTAACTCTACGTAATCTAACCTAGTGTTCCCTGATTTTAGGAATCGGCCCGAGCAGCAGCTACGGAATTCACAGAATCTTTGCCAGCAAAACAGGTTGGAAGAAACTCTAGTTAAGCCTTGAGTATCCCTTCACAGAAACCGGTTCTAGCCGCGCTCATCCTGAAATGACTCCTCCTGAGACTATGCGTGGTCTAAACCAATTTCTAAACCCACTAGACCAATTCAGAAATTGATTCAGTCGTGACGGAACGAAACCGTGACGGAACGAAACCCCTTCCATACCCTAGCCTCCCTCTATCTAATCCAGCAAGTTGGACACAGCAGCTAATCCAGCAAGTTGGACACAGCAGAGTTTTCCAGGGAATCCGTCTCAGATTCTGCCAGACTCCGTACCCGCAAATCCCGATAGAACTCTTCCTGGAGCAGTTCTACCTTAGATTGGGCAGAGAGATAAAGGAGCGCCCAAAACACCCCCACGCGATCGCCCTGAGGCGTTGCATGGTGTCCCTCTTGTCGGGTTTCTGCTGCTGCGTCCGACGCGACCCACAGTTCTAGCAACTGCTCAAACTCCATCCACTCATCACCCTGGCTCATCGCGTCCCAATGCTCTTGCAAAAACTGCTCCAGCGCAGCGGCAATCTCAGACAGGTTTTCCTGGTGAGCCAGTTGGGTAATGACGCGCACTGCCTGACTACGCGACTGAGGACGGGGACGACGAACGCGCTGTCGAGGTCGGGGATCGGACACCGCCGCCGCCATCATCTCTAGCTGAGAAATCAGCTCTTGCAGCGTCACCTGGCGACTTTGCATCGGTCGGGCCACCGCTCTCCGCCGCAACCGCCGCTCTAGGCTGAGGGGCAAGGGCGCACCCACCGTCCCGTCAGATTCTTCCAGAAACTCGTCTTCTGAGGGCGCTTCGTCTTGAGTGGTGCGGGCGAGTGTGTCAGCCTTGAGCAGCACCAGCATAGAAGCATAGAGAAATGCCTGACCCGACTCGGACAAGTCAGCCTCATAGGGGGCACGGCCGGCCTCCACCGCTTGCAAGGGCTTAAGCTGGCTGAGAAATCGGTCAATAACGTCGATAACCTTGACATCCCACGGGTCAATTTCGCCCCGTTCAGACAGGTCGATCAGCAGGGCGATCGCATTTTGCGCTAGCGAAAGAGCCATTTGCCAGGCAGCCCCAGTTTCCCTAAGGACTCATCTCTATTGGGTACTAATGTAGACGAAATAACCAGCCATCAACCCAATCAGACCCAGCAATAATAGCGGCACCCACAGACTGGCAATGTTGACCATGCGATTGACCCTGCGGCTATTCCTGCGCCAGCGAAGACACCTACTTGGCAAAGACCTCGGTCACTTCCACGTCTTGAGGGGCAGGCTGCGAAGCGGGTAGCAGGCGCTGCTGTTCTTCCAACTCCACCTTGTAGCGCTGGATGTCCTGTTCCAATTCCTGAATCCGCACATCGCGCTGCCGCAACTCGCGCCCGGACTCCAGCAAATTTTGAATTTGATTCCACACGCTAAAGACCCAAGCCAAGACTGCGCCAATGCCCATTGCCAGCAAAAGCTCGATCGACAGCGGAGCCTGAAGATCTAGCCCCTCCACCACATGAATGACCGCAGGCTCAGTATTTTCGATGCCAAACAGCACTAGGGCCAGACAAATCACAAAGATGACGACAAAGTTGATTTGGCGCATGGATGTTGTCCCTCAATCTTTCACTCACACAGCAGACACCCAACAATCTTACAAACTTTCTTGCGACAGATGGAGTTCGGAGCCTGGCTGATCTGTCCTGCCAGAGGTCACCTGTTGTCTGGGATGCCCATCCTAAAGGACTTTTAGCGCAAGGCTTAGAGCAAGATTTGATTACAGGTTGCCAGCAAACGGGGCTGTGTCTGCGAACGCCTTGCGGTTTATCAGGCAAACGAAGACTAGGCCGCCTTGGCACTTGATCCTGCTGGCGCTTGAGGGCGCTGGCAATCTATACCTGCTTTGGCGATCGCCCCTACTAATCGGGCTAAAGCCTGGGCTAAAGCTTGGGCTAAAGCGCCTGGGTTGAAGAACAAATTGTTCCGACCCAGGTAGGGGCAAGCAAGAACCGCTCTCAGAATTTCTACTGAGAAAAAGAGAACTTTAAGTGTAAAAGGTCAGCCGCCCTCCGGATCACAACGTCGTTTCACGAATACTGAGATAGCGTGTTTGGATATCACCTATCCACGTAAGGGTGTACCGATCGAGGATCTACAAGAAGCGCTACAAACAGCCACAGGGTATAGACTGGTCTTTTTTTCCCTGAACCGCTTGAGTCGGGGTCAGCGAGTCGAGCGTCTCTGTTTGTATGTCTCCCTAATAATGTCTCCCTAATAATGTCTCCCTGATATAGACTGGCAGACCTGCATCATCCAGACCTGCATCAACATTGACTGGGCGATCGCGCTGACTAGGGCTGCTCTTGCAATTGTTCATTTAATCTGCGATTTCAAGACCCCAAAATGCCCCAGAAGATAGCTTCAGAAAATCCACGGTTGTCCTGATCGAATCACTGAGAACAGGAATATTCTCCTCAGTATTAAGGAGTTTATTCGAGTAGCAAGAAAAAGTCACATCTGTTCAGTATTTACTGAGCAAACCCCGAAACAAACGGCATTTCGGGGACTGTTTCGTATGACAAAACGTTCCGATCTTTGTGGGCAGAACCTGATACGTTGCTTCCCTACCGGAACTTTAAAAAAGTCTCGAACAAATTAAAGCTTCGGGCAACCTTGGCATACGGTTCTATCCAGGCTTGGGGGCGACTTCATAGCATAGGTATCAGGATCTAACCAGAACTGATGAATCCTCAAATCATTCTCCTTGTCCAGTCCACTCACCGTGAAGGAGCGCAAGCAAACCGTGATAGTCACCTCCAGCCAACCTTCTTCCGTCATGAACTACTCCTCAAGACTGATGCAAATCGCTGAGCGACGAGCCGAATTGAAGGAAGTGCATCCCTCGGTGACCAGTAAGGCAAAGCGCTTGATTGATGTTCTGGGCGCACTGGTGGGGCTGGCGATTACAGGCGCAATCCTGATTCCAGTGGCGATCGCCATCTGGGTAGATGACCCCGGGCCCATCTTCTACAGCCAAATCCGCTGCGGACTCAACGGTCAGTTTTTCCGCATCTGGAAGTTCCGCTCAATGGTCGTCGATGCCGATAAGGTCAAGCACCTGGTTAAGAACGAAGCACAAGGACTCATTTTTAAGAACGAAAAAGACCCCAGAATTACCCGCGTCGGACGATTTCTCCGCCGAACCAGCCTCGACGAACTGCCCCAGTTTTGGAATGTCCTGATGGGACAGATGAGCCTGGTAGGAACTCGTCCCCCCACCCAGGATGAAGTATCGAAGTACAGTCCTCACCACTTCCAGCGCCTCGCTGTGAAGCCCGGAATCACGGGAGAATGGCAGGCAAACGGGCGCTCTACCGTCAAAGACTTTGAAGAAATCGTCAAGATGGATCTGGCCTATCAGAAAAAGTGGTCTGTGGGCTATGATATCCAGCTCATTCTTAAGACGATCCAGGCTGTGCTTAACAAGAGTGGTGCTTGCTAAGCAGTTCTCTCTTGCCCTTACGCTGGGTTAACGTCTTCTGAGGCAGCAGGCTATCCTGCGACTCCGGGAGACGTTTTGCCATGAAGGAAGGGTTTGGGCTTGGGAGAACCCTTTTAGTGATAGCTAGTAATAGACTGATCCATCTTGTCGCTTGAAAAAGCGATAAGACGGCTTAATTCCAAGCCACGTCGGCAGTGTACTTTTCGCATCTATACAAATGCACAGATCTTGATTGGGGAGGCGATCGTAGCGATCGATTTGAAACGTGACTTTTGCTGTTTCAAGCTGTCGCTCGATCAGGGGTTGATCTTCAGCATCCCGAATCGAGTTGCTCATAAGACCATTGTTCTACCTCCGCACCGACACAATCGGTCTCGACCCTCAGCAGCCTCCAGTGTGAGCGATAGCGTTCTAGAAACATCATGCTCCGAACGACGCTCACAGCGACCCGCGCTCCAACCAGGCCCGCATCTTACCTGGATTCAGCAGTCCATAGGGGTCTATCTGCTCTTTAAAAGCAAGCTGCACTGGATCGATACTTTTACGTCCGCCGTCCTCCAGGATGTAGGTGTGGGGATTGGCGATAAACGCGCCCTGCTCTTCGTGATACTGGATAATCTCCCTCAGCCGCTCTGGGGTAGAGTAGCGTACCAACTGGAGCGCTGCCGGAACTGCCGTGCCGCCCGTCCGCAGAAACTCTAGGTGCATCATCACCTCATCGCCAAAATGGTGATACATATGCTCAAGGAGCGTGAGCTGTTTGTCAGCCGGAAACAGCGTTTGCAAGTAGGTCAGAGTTGGGTCAACGCTGCGGGCATGGAGCGTCGTGTGGTTCCAGGTGAATTCCATCAGCAGCGTGCCCTTGCTGGCTTCCTGGGCAGATTTTTGATAGCACACTGCGCCGCCAAACTCCTTTACTAAATCGGCAAACGGCTCCAGGCTGGGTTCTGCCACCATTACAAAGGCGCAGTGCTTGCCGTCGGGAATACTGTTTCGCAGGGCGGCGAAGTAGGTCGGGACTGGATGGGCAAAGACGGTGACGAGCTTTTTGGTGATGCCGTCGGAATCGCTGAGCGCCTGACCAAAGCGGGCAGCGGTCATAAAGTCATCAAAGGTAATAATTAGCTCGGCCCAGGGATAGGCGGGCGCGAGGGGAATTTCGAGTTCGGTGATGATGCCGTTAGTGCCGTAAGCATGGTTCACCTTTTGCACCTCGTCCCCCCGCAGCTCGATGACGCGGGGCGTGTCTTCCATCGTCACCACACGCACGGCGTGGAGATTGCCGCGATCGCGCAATTGCCCATAGGTCACCGAGCCAATGCCGCCGCTGCCGCCGCCAATAAAGCCGCCAATCGTCGCTGTGCGGTAGGTGGAGGGAGCCATACGAATCTCCCAGCCCAGTTCTCGCGTTTGCTTGTCGATATTGACCAGCTTTGCGCCCGGCTCCACACAGGCTAGCCCTGGCTTGACCCATTTCACGCTCTGCATCCGGGTCAGATCTAGAATGACACCCCCTTCAAGCGGCACACACTGACCGTAGTTGCCTGTGCCAGCACCGCGCACGGTCAGCGGAATGCGATGCCGAACGCAGACCTGAGCCACCTGCAAGACCTCTGCCTCGCTGACAGGCCGCACCACCAGATCCGCCACTTTGTCATCCAGCAGCGGCCGCAGGATCGGACTGTAGGTGTAATAGTCCTTAGACAGCTTGGCGACTTGCGCGGCATCGCGAATCACCTCTATCCCCGCTAGTTCTGAGGCAATGGCATCCCAATCGATGGTGCGCGGTGCGGTCAGCGTCATTCAAAATCCTCCTTGAGATTTGCCCGCTTAGATTTATCCAGTGGGGCGATCGCCCAGTTAATTAAAAATTCTTTACTTACTGTGGTCTTAATCTAGCTAGATTGCAACCTGCGGTTGGGTGAAGTGGGCTACAGATTTGTGCGGATTAATTTCTGCGGATTAATTTCTGCGGATTAGTTTCTGCGGATCAGTTTGCGCTGATTGCCAATCAGGTTGCGCTAATTAGAGAATGGCGCTCTCTTTCAGTACGCTTTAGGTTCTGGCATAGCGGTCTAGACCTTTCCGGGAGATTTATGCGACACCGATGGTATGAATGCAAACGTTGCATCAACCCACAGCAGGATAATTCCTATGGCAAGCGAACAATTTCGGCGGCAACTCCGGCGCGAAGCCGAGCAGTGGCGGATTGACGGGCTAATTGAGCCGGGCCAGTATGAGCAACTGGCCGCACAGTATGACTTTGATGCGCTGGAGACGGGCGCACGCGATCGCTTCGTGGTTATTTTGCTGGGGCTAGGCTGCATTTTGCTGGGGCTGGGGGTGATTACCTTCGTCGCGGCAAACTGGCAGGCGATTCCCCGCATAGGCAAAATGGCGCTGTTGTTTAGCCTGTTCGTTGCCGCCAATACAGCGGGCTTTTACCTGTGGCGGCGACCCAAACTACACGGACGCGAACGCTGGCAGCACCGCCTGGGACACGGACTGCTGCTGCTGGGGGCGCTGGTGCTGGGGGCAAACCTGGCGCTGGCGGGGCAGTTGTTTCACCGCAGCGGCGCGTTTTATGAACTGTGCCTGGTGTGGGGCTTGGGCGTGCTGGCGATGGCGTTTGGGCTGCGGCTGCGATCGCTCGCGCTGCTATCCATTTTGCTAATGGGCGTGGGCTATTGGTCGGGGATGTGGGAAGCCACCCAGATGCAAGCGCTCTCAGGCTTGAATGGCCTGATGAACCTGATGCCGCTGGTGGCGGGTGGACTGTTTACGCTGCTGGCCTATCAGTGTCGCTCGAAGGTGATTTTTGCGCTGGGGGCGATCGCCACGATTTCGGCGCTGCTCGTCACCCTGGCGGATGTGGGGAACCAGTTCAGCGGCCCTGCGACTCCTGGCTTTTTGGTGGCGATCGCCTGCACCCTGCCCCTAGCCCTGCTATGGAGCTACGACGACGCGCTATGGTGGCGACTGAGAAACGCGCCGCTGCCGTTAACTCGTCCATTTCGTCCCGTTGCCCAGGCGATCGCCCTGATTTTCCTCACGGCAACCTGCTACGGATTTTCGTTTCGCAGCATTTGGACTCCCCTTTCCGACCAGCCCAGCTTTTCCCAGCAGCTTCGGATTTTGCTCAGCCATAGCGGCGATTTGCTGCTGAACCCCAACCTGTTTGTCTACACTGCGCTGATGCTCATCGGCTGGTTCTACCTGGCCTATCCGCGCCACCGGGGGCAACGCTGGGGACTGTCGCAGCACGACGCAGTGATGCTGGTTTTCTTGCTGGCTGTGGGGCTGATTCCGCTCTGGCACTGGGGCGTTGCGCCCATTCAGGCGATCGCCACCTATCTGTTTAATGTGCTGTTGTTCCTCCTGTCGGCCGCCTTTATCCGGCAGGGACTCGCCCAGGGCAGCCGCAGCCTGTTTTGGTACGGCATGGTGATGCTGGTTCTGCAAATCATCAGCCGCATGTTGGAATACGAAACCGGGCTGCTGCTGAAGTCTGCCGTCTTCGTCCTCTGCGGGCTGGCTGTGCTATTTGTCGGACTTTGGTTCGAGCGCCACGTCCGCACCCTCGCCCCCGCCGCCACGCTCACCCCCGCCTCTCAGGAAGAAACAGTTTAGCGGGTTTTAGGTGTGCCTCTCGCTTCAAATCCAGCCAGGGCAGGATTCGTGCAGCGGTTGCTTGATTTCGTTGCCCGATTTCGCGGCCTGATTTCGATGTTCTCTAGCTTTTCCTTGTCGAGCGTCCTATGAATTCCGAATCTCGTCCCTCCAACCGTCACCCCCTCGTCCCCACTCCCCCGAGCGTACCCACTCCGCAGCATCCCCTCCCGCCCGCTCCGCCGCCCCCCCTCGCCCCTGCCCCGGCTGCCCGCTGGCGATTCTGGCTGCCCCTGGCGATTCAGGCGGCGCTGATTTTGGTGATTCCCCTGCAAGCCACCTATACCCAGGCAACGGGACAGACCGTGATTTTGCAGACGGGGCCTGTTGACCCGTATCATCCCCTGCGTGGCTATTATGTGACGCTGGGCTACGACATTTCCCAGCCGGGTGAACTGGAGAAACTGCCGGGCTGGAGGGCGTTTGAGGCAGCGACACAGCAGCGGCAATCGCGCTTTGCGGCTC
>NZ_DVEA01000306.1:0-1972 GCF_015295965.1 Thermoleptolyngbya sp. M55_K2018_002 | reverse complement strand
GCCCTTGCCCGTCGCCCCATGCGCCACTGCATCCGCCCCTTCCAGCGCCGCAATCCACAGCCCGCCGCAGTAGGCGCTGATGCCTTGCAAGCGCCAATCGTCGAAGGTCTGGTCGGGTGCGCCGGAGTTTTCGGGAATGCCGTCGTGATCTAGGTCGAAGGTTTTCAGGTAGTCCAGGGTGGCCACGACGGCGGGCCAGCAGTCTTCAAGAAACTGCGTATCGGTGCTGCCCGTCAGCACAAAATCTCGATAAACCTGGAGGACAAAATCGGCTCCCAGGTCTTTCCAGAGGTTGCAGTCTTGATAGCTGGTGTAGTTGGTCTTTTCCCAGGGGTGTTCGTTGGGTGCGCCGAGGTCGTGGGGGGTGGCTCCGGCCAGCTTGCGGGGAACCAGCGGACTTTCCGTTCCCTGAGTAGCGTAGTAGCCGATTTTGCGAAGCGTGGGGTCTGCGGCCGGAATAGCGCGGGCAAAGGCTCGCAGCACGGCCTTATCCAGTTCTGGAAACAGCATCAGCAGCGCAAAGGAGCCGTAGAGCCGCACATCCAGGCTTTCGTACCAGCGGTAGTCCAGGCATTCCACGACGGCAAACTGGCCGACCGGATCGCGCTCCGTCGCTGCACTCCACAGCGTCGCCCCGTCCGTCAGGGCGTAGAGTTCGTTAAACAGGGCCATCTTGAACCAGTCGGGCAGGTCGCCCCGGTCGAGAATCGGCTGCTGCCACTGCCAAATCTGCGCTTGCCAGGTGCGATACTGCGCCAGCGCGGTGCGGGCGATCGCCCAGGCGTTTTGCCCCGTTGCGCCAAAGAAGTCGGTGTAGCGTCGCAGATAAGTTACGCCCTCGGCAAACTCCGTCACTGGAAAATCCCACGCCAGCGCCATCGGCATCTCCCGCGTTTCGCCCGGAGCCAGGGTAACCCGGAGGGCGATCGCCGCTGCCACTCGTTCCCCAGCGGCTGCGGGCGTTTCGTCATTCACATTGGGCAAGGAGCCGTCTTTCGCAAAATGGCTCCACAGGTCGCCGCCATCGCCCGTCGGGTTCCAGCGAGTATGATAAAATGCCTCGACTTGGGAGGTTTGGAACGCGATCGCCCATTGTCCGTCGCCTTCGGCAGGCGCAGCGTCTAGCAAATGACCCAAAATGCAGCCCGCGTAGTCGCCTTCGGTGCGCCACTGGTTAAAGTTGCCCTCGCTTTCGCCCAGGCACGGCTGATATTCATAAACCGGGCTGCCGTCGTCGCGCACCTTCACGTCAGGCGACTTTAGCGCGTTGGTAAACCAGCCCGTCATGTTTTCCCAAGTCAGCATCAGGCTCAGCGTGATCGGCGCATCGGTGGGGTTGTGCGCCGTCCACACAAACACCGCCACGGGATAGCTCGTTTCCTGGTAATTATTCGCCCAGATCGGTGAAAACTGTTCGCACGTCAGCTTTGCCTGAAATCCGTTTTCATAGCTAAACCAACTGCGCGGATACAGGGCGTGGTAAGTGCCGGAGTGTTTGGGCAGCGGCACAAAAGCTGAGGGATGCAGTTCGCTGTCGCCGTCTGCCGTCACGAGCGCATAAGCCTGAGTGCCCTGAGCCGACTGCTCGAACACGCTGAACTGACAGGCAGGCATGGTTTGAAACAGGTGTTCGCCGCCGTCGATGTGCCACAGGTTAAAGTCGCCCCGGTGCGATCGCCCAATGCAACCCGCCCCAAAGCCCCCCAGCGGCATCCCGTGCCAGGGGCCGTCGTCTAGGTTGCTGGCATAGCGGACGGTATAGGGCTTGTCCCAGCCTTGCCCAATGGGGCGCGTCCAGGCAGCAGCAGGGATGTTGGGGGAACCGGGGAAATTTTTCATTTCCCGATTCTACACCTGCGGTCGGGACGATCGGGGTCAGGGCGATCGGGGTCAGGGCGATTTTGGGCGATCGCTCCGACTTCGCTATCCTGTAAGCAGCATCGCGCATCCTCCAGTCCTGCCATGAGCAAAC
>NZ_DVEA01000253.1:0-1979 GCF_015295965.1 Thermoleptolyngbya sp. M55_K2018_002 | reverse complement strand
ATCGCAAATCCAACATCGCAAATCCAACATCGCAAATCCAAAATCGAGAATCTCAGAAAAAGCCAAGGGCCATCCCCGCAAGCAAAACAAAGCCGACCCAGACGTTTTGCCGAAAGATCTGTCCATAGAGGGCGGGGTTTGGGGCGACGGTGCGGGTGCGACGGAGGCGGAGGTATTGCCAGATCCACAGGGCGATCGCCCCCAATAGCGCCATCCAATAGACCCAGCCCAGCGCCATCAAGCTACCCAGTTTTCCCAGCAGCACCGCCGTCGCCGTAAAAAATGCGCCCACCGCCTGCGCCGCGTATCGCCCAAAGAAAATTGCGCTGGAATTGACCCCGACGCGCAAATCGTCTTCCCGGTCGGCCATGGCGTAAACGGTGTCAAACCCCAGGGTCCACAGCACCGTCGCGCCCCACAGCAGCCAGGTTTCCGGCTCCAGCGTGCCCGTTACCGCGCTCCAGCTAATCAGCACGGCAAAGCCCCACGCCAGCGACAGCACCAACTGCGGCACCGGAAACACCCGCTTTGCCAGCGGATACAGCACGATTACCGGAACCGCCGCCACGCAGAGCCAAAAGCTGAGCGGGTTTAGATACAGCGACAATCCGTAGGCGCAGAGCATCGACACCAGCGCTACCGCGATGCCCGTCCGCACCGACAGCGCCCGCGAGGCCAGGGGCCGGGTTTTGGTGCGCTGCACCTGCGGATCAATGTTGCGATCCCACAGGTCATTAATCACGCAGCCCGCCGCGCTGGTGGCCAGCGTCCCCAGCACGATCACCCCAACTAAAATCGGCGGCGGATTGCCCCGCGCTGCCAGCACCACCGCCCACAGCGCCGGAATCATCAAAATGAGCCGTCCGGCGGGCTTGTCCCAGCGCAAGAGGCGAACCACCTTCAGCCAAGTCGGTTCGGGTTGGGGCGAGGGATGAGTCACCATAGGTTGAGTTGCCAAAAGCTTTGGGGAATGAATGCGTTTATCCTTAGCCTACAGGGTTGCAGGCGATGGCGGAAAGATAAAGAAATGAGGAAATCGAGAATTCAGTTTGCAACCGGATTCACCCCCATTCAGTTTCTAGAATAGAGACAAAGACGATAGGACTTACGCAGTTGAACGATTTCTCGCGGGCCGCGCCCGCGAGAAATCGTTCAAAACCCAAAGAGCCTATCGCAAGTGCGTAGGTCCTGAACGAATTCATCCAGTTATTGGAGCGCTATGACTGACGTTCGCAATCCTTCCTTCCCAGATGCTATGAGTTCGTCAGCCAGCGCACCCTATTTCGTGATTTACGACGGCAACTGCAATCTCTGCGTCAATCTGGTGAAACTGCTGGAATCGCTGGATCGCGGCCAGATGTTTCAATATGCACCAATGCAGGATGAACCGACGCTGGCGCAGTTTGGCATTACGCCGCAGGACTGCGAAATGGGAATGATTTTGCTGCGGGCAGATGCGCCGGAGGTGCGCTGGCAGGGCAGTGATGCAGCCGAAGAGATTGGGCGACTGCTGCCGCTGGGCAACGGGTTTGTCGCAGCCTATCGGGCGCTGCCAGGGGTGAAGTGGGCGGGCGATCGCCTCTATGAACAAGTCCGCGACAACCGCTATGCGTTGTTTGGCAAGCGCGATCGCCTCTACCAGTCTGCCTATCCGATTTGCGGACTGGGCGACTGCAATTTGCAACCCGATGGCTCCCCGCAGGAGTCGAGCCAGCACAACACCTAGCCAGCAATAAACGTGTTATGGACTTAGCCCAGCCAAACGGGGCTTTTGCAGAGATGCTTTAGGCGGAGGTAGCCGTTCGTTAAAATAGCGGCATCTCCTTCGATGCTTTAAGAGGATGTTTGAAAAGTCCTACTGTTTGTAGCAAAGCGTGCAAGATCCCCCTAAATCCCCCTTAAAAGGGGGGCTTCAAGGCGGTTTCCCCCTTTTTAAGGGGGGCTAGGGGGGATCTCTGAGTGCTTAACATTACAGGCAA
>NZ_DVEA01000007.1:0-10942 GCF_015295965.1 Thermoleptolyngbya sp. M55_K2018_002 | reverse complement strand
CGGAGGGAGGCCAGTTGGTAGGATTCTAGTCGGCGGGATACTAGTCGGCGGGATATATGTACGAAGCGAACGTGCGGATGCAAGAAGAGGGCACACTGGAAGCAGTTACACCAGGGGAAGGCACGCTGGAAGCAGGAACACTGGAAGCAGACACACTGGAAGCAAGCACCCTGGGGGAAGGAACACTGGAAGCAGGCACACAGGCGCAAAGCATGGGCGAACCGTTGATTGAATTGCGCGGTGTGAGCAAGGCCTTTGGCGATCGCATCGTGCTAGACAAAGTGGATCTAGCCATTTACCCCAATGAGGCAGTAGGCATTATCGGCCCTTCGGGCACCGGAAAATCAACCATCCTTCGCCTGATTGCGGGGCTGATCGCGCCGGATGCAGGCGAGATTTATCTGAAAGGGCAGCGCCGCATGGGGCTGGTAGATGAGGGCAAAGATCCCTTTAGCGTGGGTATGGTGTTTCAGCGGGCGGCGCTGTTCGATTCGCTGACGGTGGATGAAAACGTTGGCTTTTTGCTGTATCAGCACTCTCGGTTGCCGCGTCACCAAATTCGTCAGCAGGTGGAGCGGGTGCTGGAAATGGTGGGGTTGCCAGGAACGGGCGATCGCTATCCGTCGGAACTCTCTGGCGGGATGCGCCAGCGGGTTAGCTTTGCCCGCGCCATCCTAAAAAACCCTGACAATCCGGCAGATAATCCTGAACTGCTGCTCTATGACGAACCAACTGCCGGGCTAGACCCAATCGCCTCCACCGTGATTGAAGACCTAATCCGCAAGCTGCAATGCACCGAGGATGGCTGCACCACCTACGCCATTGTGACCCACCAGCACAGCACCATTCGCCGCACTGCCGACCGCATTGTTTTTCTGCATGAGGGCAAAGTGCAGTGGGAAGGGCGAGTGGAGGAGATCGACACGACGGACGATCCAGCCATGCGGCAGTTTTTTACGGGCAGCGTGGACGGGCCGATACGAGTGGCTGGGTGATGGGAAACAAGCGGATAAGGCGATGACGAGAAATGCTTCAGAAATGCTTCAGAAATGCTTTAGAAAGCTCCTCGGCCTTGCCCCCGCTCCCTAGCGCTCTCCTGAGGTCAACTCCAAGCTGGGCAGCGTAACGGTAAAGCAGGTTTCTCCCCGGCTGTCTTCGGTGTGGCTGCTTTCAACGGCGATCGCCCCGCCCAGTCGTTCTACCAGCCGCTTGACCAACGCCAGCCCCAGTCCTGTGCCGCCATAGCGCCAGGGATCGTTGCTGGGAATGCGATAAAACCGCTCAAAAATGCGATCGCGCTCTGCTTCAGGGATTTCAACCCCTGTGTTGGTAACGCAGATTTGGAAGAGGGTCGGTGCGTTGGGATAGGTTGGCTCGGTTGGGTCGGCGAAAGATTGGCTACTCTGTTGGTGGTTGCGCGGTCGGTTCCACGGTCTGGCTTCGACGGTGATGCGCTCTCCAGCAGGGGTATACTTGCAGGCGTTGGTCAGCAGCTCTGTCAAAATGCGCTCCAGGTAGGACGAGTCGGTGATGAGCGGGGGCAGGTTTGCTGCAACGTTAATGAACAACTGCTGCTGATTGTCGCGGGTCTGCTCGATAAACGCTTCGGCGATGTGCGGCACCCAGAGATCAAGGCGGACTTCGCTGGGCAGCAGCGGATCGACCTCAGCATCAAGATGCGACAGGTCAAGCAGGTTGTTGATCAGGTCTGATTCGCGCTGGCACTCGTCTTGCAAGATTTGGAAGTAGCGCGTGATGGGGTTGGTGCGATCGCCCAAAATGCCTAGCCGATTCAGGTGAATTTCCAAAAGCTGAATCGACATCTTAATGCCCGCAATCGGTGTGCGTAGCTCATGGGAAACCGTGCTGAGAAAGTCGTCCTTAAGGCGATTGAGCCGCTCTAGCTCTTCGACCTGAGACAGCGATGTGTAATAAAGTCGGGCCTGCCGGATGGCGATCGCACATTGCGTTGCGACCTGCTGCACGAGGCGAATCTCCGCATCGTTAAACCACTGCTGGCGCTCCCGAAATAGCCAGATATCGCCCAAAATCCCCTGATCGTCAAACACCGGAAATGCTAGAACCGCCAGAGATTCTTGCATCTGGGGCACGGGATCAGGAGCCATTTGGCAAAACTGAAAAGGCAGCCCCGCTAGCAGTTGTCGATACAGATCTGGCTTGTCGGAAAACAGCACGACCTGCCCCTCGGCGCTGGGCAGCCAGGTCGTGTACTCATAGCCGATGACGCTGCTTTGCAGGTCAGGGCTGTAGGTTGCAGTCCGGCAACACAAGATACCGGGCAATCCGCGCCCAACCTCCTCCACCACGCCCTGCAAAATCTGGGCTTCGTCCAGGCTGTCGCGCACTTTGTCAGTAATTCGCTTCAGCAGTGCCTCAAACTCTAGCGCCTGCTGCAATTGAGCAGTGCGATGGGCGACCTGATGTTCTAAATTATCATTTAGCCGCTGCACCGACTGATACAGGCTCGCCTGCTGAATGGCGATCGCCAATTGATCAACCACCGCCTGCACCGTTTCCAACTCCCAGCTTTGCCACTGCCGCGACGGTTGCTGATAGTTCAGCGATAGCGACCCCCACACCCGCCGCTCTGCCGCCTCCGTTTCGGCTATGCCAATTCGGGGAATCGGAACCAGCATCCACGCACCCGGAAAATGCTCCGCAAAGGATTGACTAATGGGGTCGGGTTCATTGGCCAAGCTGCTCACCTGCATGACTTGGAGTTGTTTTAGCCCGGCTGCGATTGGATTGCCTTCATCGGGAATGACCACCCCGTTGGCATCAAGCAATTCTGGGCGGTTGCGATAGCTGCATACGTTGATCCAGCAGCCGTGTTCGGGCTGATAGCGCACCAGTTCCGCCCGGTCGAGCCGCAGCATTTCGCCGATCGCAGTCGTGGCGTTGGCGAAAACCGTTTGCAAATCCAGGGAATTGCGAACAGATTGGACAAGCTGGTTCACAAGCTGTTCTTTTTGGGCTTGCTGTTGGGTTTGTCGATACAGTTCGGCCTGGGAAATGCCAATCGCCAGTTGGGTGCTGAGCTGTTGCAGCAGGTCTTCGCTAAGGGCATCCCACTGGTGCGGCGCGATGCAATGGTGAGACACCAGCAGTCCCCATAGCCGATCTTTCACGACGATGGGAATGATCAGCACCGCCCGCACCTGAAGCTGGGTCAACATCTCTCGATAGCAGTCCGACAGATCATCACGCTGCACATCGTTGACGCGATGGATGCGACCACTGACGTAGGGATGCGAGTCGGGGAGGGACAAGGATGCTGCGAAGCAGGGATCTTCGATGACTCGATCGAGCAGTGATAAAGGGTCGCGGGCGACCGACTCGGCGACGACTTTGCCGCTCCAGTCGGGCTGAAACTGGTAGATCAGCACCCGATCCACCATGAGGAAGTGTCGCACCTGTTCCACTGTGGCATGGAGCATGGTCTGCAAATCGAGCGACTGGCGGATGGTTTGTGCTAGCCGGGTAATGAAGCGCTCTCGCTCAATTGCCTGCTGTTCGGTTGCGAGGGTCTGCTGCATGTCAGCCAGCGATCGCCCCTCCAGGTTTTCAGCCTCTTTGTCAGCCTCTTTGCTAGCCTCTCGTTCAGGGTCGTTTTCAGAATCATGGGCATCGCCCAGATCTCGCAAAATTGTCAGGTGAAGATCTGGAGCAAGGCCGGCGGCGATCGCCCGATAGGCGACCCAGCGCAAGCGGCCGTCGGCTTTTAGAATTAGCGTTTGTCCAGACTGTTGGCGATCGCGCAAAAAGTGGGCCCAAGCAGTCTCAGACTGGTACTCTAGCGGCACAAAATCCTGGAGTCGCCGCTGACACAGTGCGTCCACGGGCAGTGCCAGAAGATTGCTGGCCGCTGGGTTGGCAGCCCGACAATAGCCCGCATCGTCAAACGCCAGCACTGCGTCAAAAGACAGCCCAAAGAGGACTTGCAAGATGGGATTCGCTTCGAGATCGGTGAGGGGTCTGGCGGCTGGGTTTCCGATGCGCTCATCGTAGATGGACGGACGGATGGGAAAACCCGTAACAGCGTCGCCATACTCTGGAGGCGGAAGAGACTGTTCAGGGTTCATGTCCCTAGTCAAACTATGGCTGATGTTATGAATGCAGCGATCGGTGCCAACCAAGGATGGCAAATCGTCGCCTGCTTAGTAATAGAAAAAACTCGGAGCAGCTAGACTTAGTTGCCGTGATGCCGGAGCGCCTGATGGCATGGTAGAAAGAACATTTCACCCTGAGCCATTCGGAAATCGCATTATATCTGCAAACGTTACCGAGTGGATGTTGGGTGAAGGTTTCTCTTGAACCGCTTTGACCGTCATTTTGGGGCTGTCTGTCTCGACCGAGCAGCTATCAAAAACTAGCGCTGGGAATAAGACCCTTATTTGCGATTGGTTGGGAGAAAACATTCAGGGAACGGATTGAGTGAACCGATATATTGGGTGAATTGAAAGGTTTGAGTCTTCTAGTGTAAGAAGCAGCACTTTACAGGCCATCGACAAAATTAGAGAACTTTCTTGGAAACGAGGGCGATCGCCCGCTGTAATTGGGTGTTTTTACGATTACACTCTCGGCACAAAAAACATCAAATCAGGGCACAAATCAGGACACGCTGCGGGTTGCTGTGGCTGGAATTTGAGAAAGAGAAAAACTATTGCTCATCCTGAGCCTCTTCAGTCTCATCTTCGGCGGGCAAGAGGGCGGGAATGAGGGTAGTAATGGACTCGGTTTTGGCAAGCTTGAGCAGTTTTTCGCCGCTCGTCGTGCCGCTGGGGAAGGACTCGGCAGGAAGGCGGGCGAGGCGATCGCCGCTGGTCAGCACGGTGACCATCGTCCCGTCGTAGGCCGGCACCAGCCCCACCACCGCATCCGTCTTGGCCACAAACTGGAGCGCCTGACCCAAGTCCCCACGATTCGCCAGACGCAGGCTCCGCACGGGCAGCCGCTTGCCCATGCCCTGCCGCGAAATCAGCAGAATCTCGTCGTCCGCCGTCAGCGCAACGCAGCCCGCCAGGGTTTCTTGCTTGCCCAAGCGAATAGCCTGCAAGCCTTGTGCAGTGCGGCTTTGCACCGGAAGCTGGTCTTCGTTGATTTCAAACCGCAGCATCCGTCCGCCTGCGGTCGCCAGCACAAGCTGTTCGCCCTCAGCCGCCAGCAGCGCGATTTGCAGCGTGTCGCCGTCTTTCAGCTTCAGCGCCGTCAGTCCCCGCCCGGTCAGGTTTGTAAACTCCGCCAGCGGCACCCGCTTGATCCGCCCCTGGGCCGTCAGCATCACCAAATCTAGGCTTTCCAAAAACTCTGGAGCTAGCACAAACTGCGCCACAATGGCATCGTCTCCGGTCTGCGCTCCCGGCGGCAGCAGCGTCACCAGGGGCGTTCCCCGCGACTGGCGCGAGGTGGGGGGAATATCGCCTACCGTCAGCGTATAGGCTTTGCCGCTGCGGGTGAGGACGAGTAGCTCCTGCGTGGTCAGCGCCGATTCGGTTTGCAGGGCGGGGTCTTCGCTGTCGATCAGCGTTTTGGGCGGAATGTCTTCTTGCTTAGCCTGCTGCCGCTCAAAGGCTTTGGGCGTGGAGCGGCGCACGTAGCCGCGCTGGGTAAACTCCAGCACCACTTCTTCCTCAATCACTTCTTCAGCAATTTCGGCTAGGGTTTCGGCTTCCTCAGCCCGCTCGGTTTCGGTTTGCAGGCGGGTGCGGCGCGGGTCGGCAAACTTTTTCTTGAGGGCCCGCAGGTCTTTTTTCAGAGATTTCAGCAGCTCCCGGCGGTTGCTCAGGAGGGTGCGGAGTTCCTGCATTCGGGCAGCGGTTTCATCGTACTCGGTTTGGAGTTTTTGCTGTTCTAGCCCGGTGAGGCGACGCAGCGGCATGGAAAGGATGGCATCACACTGGCGATCGCTAAAGTCGAACTCTTCTCGAAACTGGATCTTGGCCGCGCCGCCGTCGGGCGCGTTTCGCAAAATTTCAATCACCCGATCCAAATTTGCCAGCGCCCGCAGCAGCCCCTCTAGGATGTGAATGTGGCTTTCTGCCTTGTCTAGCTCATAGCTGTATTGGCGGGTGAGGGTTTCTTCGCGGAAGGCGAGGAACTGTTGCAATAGCTCCCGCAGCGGCATCTGGCGCGGTTGCCCGTCGGCCAGCGCCAGAAAAATTGCGCCAAAGTTGCTTTGCAGTGGGGTCATCTTATAAAGCTGGCTCAGCACCCGCTGGGGGTTGGCTTCGCGCTTGAGTTCAATGACCACGCGCATCCCGTCGCGATCGCTCTCGTCGCGAATGTCTTGAATGCCCTCGATTCGGGTCTGGTTCACCAAATCGGCAATTTTCTCGATCCAGGCGGCTTTGTTGACCTGGAAGGGCAGTTCTGTGACGACGATGGCGGTGCGGCGATGGCGACCCCGGCCCGGCTGAATTTCTTCAAACTGGGCAATGCCGCGCATGGCGATGCTGCCGCGCCCGGTGGTATAGGCATCGCGGATTCCCTCCGTGCCCACGATTTCGCCGCCTGTGGGAAAGTCGGGGCCAGGAATCAGCGCAAAAAGCTGGTCATCGGGCAGGTCGGGGTTGTCGATCAGCGCCACCAGCCCGTCCACCACTTCGCCCAGGTTATGGGGCGGGATGTTGGTCGCCATGCCCACGGCGATACCGGACGATCCATTCAGCAGCAGCGTCGGCAACTGGGCCGGCAGCACGACGGGTTCCTGCTGCGAGTTGTCGAAGTTGGGGATGAAATCGACCGTGGCTTCGCCAATTTCCGTCAGCAGCGCCTCATGGCTGATAGGAGCAAGACGAGTTTCGGTGTAGCGCATGGCGGCGGGCGGGTCGTCGTCTACGGAGCCGAAGTTGCCGTGGCCGCCCAGCAGCGGATAGCGACTGGAAAAATCCTGCACCATCCGCACCAGCGCGTCATACACCGCCTGGTCGCCGTGGGGGTGATATTTACCCAGTACGTCTCCCACCACGCGGGCGCACTTGCGGAAGGGGCGATCGGGCGTTAGTCCCAGTTCGTGCATGGCGTAGAGGATGCGGCGATGCACAGGCTTTAGCCCGTCGCGCACGTCTGGCAGCGCCCGCCCCACGATGACGCTCATCGCGTATTCGAGATAGGATTGCTGCACTTCGGTATGCAGCGCTGTGGCCACCACTTGGCCGGCGGAGAGGTTGAGCTGTCTAGCCATGAGCGTGTTTAAGGACTAAAAGGCAGGTGAAACAAGCGAGAGAACAGGGGCGTAAGCGATGCCCGAAACCCAACCATAGCGCTAATTTCGCATTTATCAGCAGCATTACTGAATTGCAGAGAATCTGCAAGTAGAGCGCGGGCTTGGGGGCGATGGGTGGAATCTGCTGGTGCGAATTAACCGAGGGGGATAGGAAGACAGGGCGATCGCCATCATTGCCAGCTAGACTTTTGTGAAATGCTTTGTGAGATGCTATGTTCAGGTTTTATCACTCTTTTATAGTTCTTCATCATGTTTCCTTAACTGCTGGGGTAGGAGATATTTCATGCTTTTGGATAAGGGTGAATAACGGGGAGTTAGACGATTAGCATGAAGACTGTTCTAATTGTTGAAGACGATTTAATTAACGCTCGCGTCTTTTCCAAGATTTTGACCAAGCGGGGCGGGCTAGAAGTTCGCCATACCGAGAATGTGGATGAGGTCATGGAGATTGCCACGGCGCGAGCGGCGGACATCATTTTGATGGACGTGTCGCTGTCGCACAGCGTCTATCAAGGCAAGCCCGTGGACGGCATTAAGATTACCCAAATGCTGAAGGCTGATCCCAAAACGGCGGATTTGCCGATTATTCTGGTTACGGCTCATGCGATGGAGGGCGATCGCGAGAATTTCCTGAAGCAGAGCGGAGCCGACGACTATATCTCCAAGCCCGTGGTGGATCACCAGCGGTTTGTTGAGCAAATCATGTCGCTGCTGCCCCAAGAGTAATTTGATTCTAGTACATTTGTATGAACTTGCTGCTCCCGCATTCGCAGAGGCGGCTTTTTTGTGGAGCGGGGTTCTGCGGCGGGTAGCGTTTTCCAAGCCAGCAATCCTTAGGGGACGCTTTTCCCAAAAATCCCTGCTTGGGAGACGAAGCGCGTCCCCCATACCCCCTTGACCTGGCAATCGGCGGTGAGACTGAGAAACGGCGCAGCAGGTGCGGTCGGTGGATCGCTCAGATTGCCGCCGTAATTACCCTCTAGATGGTGTTTGTGCTGACAGGGGCAACTTGTTGTGGGAACTTCTGCTTGAGTAGAGAAATCCTAAAATCTATCTGCAAAGCCAATCAAAAAAGTCAATCCCACGACAAATCGTGAAATTTCGACAGTTCTACCCCGCTTTCCTGCAAGCACCTCCTTTTTCGGCCTTTCCTGCCAGCGTGTTCACGGCTTTTCAGCGGCGGCCGTTTCGCTCCTGGCGCACGAGGCTAATCGCGCTGGGTCTGGCGCTGTCCATGCTGCTGCACTTGCCGCTGGGCGGGATGGCCCAGGCTGCGCTGCCCACCACAGAACTGCGGGGCGTTTGGCTCACCAACATCGACAGCGATGTGCTGTTTTCGAGCGATCGCCTCTCCGAGGGACTCCGCCGCCTTTCCCGCCTCCACTTCAACACGATCTATCCCACTGTCTGGAACTGGGGCTACACGCTGTATCCCAGCGCCACGGCCGAGCGCGTCATTGGGCGACGGGTAGACCCCCACTCTGGGTTGCAGCAGCGCGATATGCTCGCTGAAGCCGTGCAGCAGGGACATCGCCTGGGCATGGCCGTGGTTCCCTGGTTCGAGTTTGGCTTTATGGCTCCGGCCGATTCGGAACTGGCGCGACGGCATCCCGACTGGCTGACGCAGCGGCGCGACGGCTCTCAGGTGGTCATGGAAGGGATCTGGCCCCGCGTCTGGATGAACCCATTCCATCCGCAGGTGCAGGAATTCATCTTGAGCCTAATTGCCGAACTCGCCGCCAACTATGAAATCGATGGGCTGCAACTGGACGACCACTTTGGGCTGCCCGCCGAACTGGGCTATGACCCCTACACCATCCGGCTCTACCAGCAAGAGCATCAGAGCCAGTCGCCGCCCGACACGCTGGCGAGCCAGCCGCATCTCTGCTCTGATGGTGCGCCTGTTTGAAACCGTGAAATCCTACCGCCCCGACTGCCTGGTGGCCCTGTCGCCCAACACCCAGGACTACGCCTATCGCCACTATCTGCAAGACTGGAAGACCTGGGAGCGGCGCGGCTATGTAGAAGAACTGATTATTCAAATCTATCGGGATAACCTGTCCAGCTTTGCAGCCGAACTCAGCCGCCCCGAAATTGTCGAAGCCCGGAGCCACATCCCCGTTGCCATCGGCATCCTAGCCGGACTCAAAGATCGTCCCGCCCGCCCAGAGGTGATCCGCCAGCAGGTCTTTGCCGTTCGGCAGCAGGGCTTTGCGGGCGTGTCGTTCTTCTTCTACGAAACGCTACATGGGCGCGATCGCACGCTCCGCACGCTATTTCCTAGACCAGCTCAGCGGCCGAGGGTGGGGTGATGAGGGGAGAGGCGAAGAAATGAAGAACGAAAAACGGACACTTTTCACTCTTCGTTCTTCGTTCTTCTCCCTTCGCTCTTCCCTCTTCGTTCTTCCCTCTTTCTCCTCTCCCTCGCCCTAACCTCCTGACTGCCGAATCTGCGCCAGCGTCTCGCGCATCCGGGGAAGCTGGAGGAATCGTCGGGTTTGCTCAATCAGGCGATCGCCCCACAGGTTTTCCCGCAAAAAGTCGATCTCGGCATAGCGATCGTCCAGGTTGAGGGCGGCTTCGCCCATCGCCAGCGCTTCTTCCTGCTTGCCCTGCACAAACAGCGCCACAGCGACCGCAAGTTGCGGTTCGGCTTGCGTTCCGTCGATGGCGATCGCCTCGCGCCATTTTTCCAGCGCCCCGTCGATGTCGCCCATTTCATACAGCACCAGCCCGATGTTGTTGATGGACGGCCAAAAATCTTCCTGAAGCTCGACCGACTTTTCGTAGCTCTCGATCGCGTCGGCGTAGCGCTTTTGCATGTAGTAGGCATTGCCCAGATCAAACCAGGCACCGGGTTCGTCGTCCTTTAGTGCCAGTCCTTTTCGCAGGTATTCGGCGGAGCGGGCATAGTTCTCGGCGCGAAAATAGGCCGTGCCCAGGGCAAACAAGATCGCCGGGTCTTCTCGGCTAAGGGACTCGGCCTTGAGTAGGGGGGCGATCGCCTTGTCGCCCTGGCCCACTTGCAGATACAGACTGCCCAGCAGCGCCCACACCTGCCCATTTTGCGGCACGAGCTGCGTCGCCAACTGCGCCCGAATCAGCGCCAGTTCATACTGCTGAAACTGCGCGAGTTGCGCCGCTTCCTGCGCCAGACTCAGCCCCTGCTGCTCCATGCGGGCATAGTCCAACTGGGGCACATGGGGAATCAACGCCTGGGCGATCGCCGGACGCGCCCAAAACCCTGCACCCAACACAAACGGCAGAGCCAAGAGAGGAAAACGCTTCAACACCATCAATTTCAGCTTCAGCAAGGTTAATTCCAGCACTATCGTTAAATACTGAGCATAGCTTAGACGATGACTCGACAGATCGCCAAAAGAAATCGCCGAAATCACGCCTCATCATTTCGATATCTTGGCGCTCAGTTTCAGTGCATACGCTCCTTGCGGTCGATAGTCCGGACGATTGCTCCCACATGGGAGGCGACAAGTCAAGTCGGCCCTGCGGGAGCAATGCCTTTTCATTAACTTGATTAATGAACGGACTTAACGGACTTAACGGACTTAATTGACGGATTGCAGCACTGGCACATCCTGGCGGCGAACGCGGATCTGTCCGTCGTCGTCCAGATCAACAATAGCCGTGTCGCCTGCGCGGATTTCGCCCGTCAGCATTCCCTCCGCCAGCGCGTCC
>NZ_DVEA01000104.1:0-10982 GCF_015295965.1 Thermoleptolyngbya sp. M55_K2018_002 | reverse complement strand
GTTGGAAAGGGGATTGGAAAGGGGGCGATCGCCTATTTACTTCGCCTATTTACTTGGTCTAATTACACGGTGGGCGATCGCTCTTTGTCTATCCCCCAGACCCGCTAAATCTCTCGCTCCACCACTAGCGTTTTGTCTAACTGCAATTTGTTTATTCAGACTTATCTAACTCGGTTTGCTGACTCGGTTTTCTAACTCAGATTGCCTGCCTGCACTCGATGGCTTTGAGGCTGCCAATGTTCGGCTTTCCTGTTTGTTTCAAACCATTGGCAAAAACTCAGCTTATCTTCAGAAATCTGAGAACCTTCCAGGCTATAACGTCGTACAACGGGTTGTACCGCTTGTAGAATCAGACCCGTTCGAGTACCCATGAGGCGATCGCCCAGCAGGGGCTAAAGATTGTGTTTTTAACGCGCCTCTCGCCTCTGTTTCCGTTTAACTTGCTGAATTATCTGTTCGGAATCACCTGTGTCTCTCTTAAGGATTACGTGATCGGTTCCCTGGGGATGATCCCAGGCACCTTCCTGTATGTTTATTTTGGATCGTTGGTTGGCGATGTTGCGGCGCTGCATGTGCCCCTTGATATGCCTGAAGAGGTCAGTCTTTCCATGCGGGTAGCGTATGGGATCGTCAGGCTTTTGGGCCTGTTTGCCACGATTGCGGTCACGGTTCAGATCACGCGCATTGCGCGGCGATCGCTCCGTCAAAGCCTCGCACAAAGCCTCGCACAAAGCCCCGTCGCCAGCCCGTTCTCCTCTCCCTTTCCCGCACCCAAAGACTCTAGCCATGACTCAATTCATTAGCCAGGAACCCGCGCTTCAGCCGCTGGATGAATATAATCAGTCGCTCCTGTCCTACGTTCATCCGCCCGACTGGATGAACCCAACGCCCGCCGCCATGTATGACCTAGTGGTGATTGGCGCGGGAACGGCAGGGCTGGTAGTGGCCGCAGGGGCCGCAGGGCTGGGACTGGGGCTGAAGGTGGCGCTAATCGAGCGCAGCCTGATGGGGGGAGATTGTTTGAATGTGGGCTGTGTTCCGTCGAAGTGCATCATTCGTTCCTCGCGGGCAGCGGCTGACATTCGGGATGCGATGTCGTTTGGTGTTCATCCGCCTGAGCAAGTTGAAGTGGACTTTGCGGCGGTGATGCGGCGGATGCGAAAGATTCGTGCGGGGATTAGCCATCATGACTCGGCGGATCGCTTTCGTAAACTTGGTATCGACGTGTTTTTGGGAAGCGCAGAATTTGTGAATGAGGGGGCGATCGCCGTCAATGGCACTCAACTCCGGTTCAAAAAAGCCGTCATCGCGACTGGGGCGCGGGCTGTTCGCCCCAAAGTGCCGGGGCTGGAAGAAGCGGGCTATCTGACCAATGAAACCGTGTTTTCGCTCACCAAACGCCCCAATCGGCTAGCGGTGATCGGCGGCGGCCCCATTGGCTGTGAGCTGGCGCAGGCGTTTCACCGACTGGGCAGCCAAGTGACAATTTTGCACAAAAACTCGCATCTGCTGGATCGCGAAGATGCCGATGCTGCCGAAGTCGTGCAGCAGCAGTTTCTTCGGGAAAAAATGCAGCTAATTCTGGATTGCAAGCTGGAGCAGGTGGAGCAAACCAGCGCGGGTAAGGCGATCCAATACAGCCAAAACGGAGCAGTGCATAAGGTTGTGGCGGACGAAATCCTGGTGGGGGCGGGTCGTGCGCCCAACGTGGAAGGGCTGAACCTGGAAGCGGTGGGCGTGAACTATGACCCGCGCAGGGGCGTTCAGGTGAACGATTACTTGCAAACCACAAACCCGCGTATCTACGCCGCTGGCGATATCTGCATGGACTGGAAATTTACCCACGCTGCCGATGCTGCCGCCCGCATCGTGATCAAAAACACGCTGTTTGCCCCCTTTGGGCTGGGCCGTAGCAAGCTCAGCAGCCTGGTCATGCCGTGGGTGACTTATACCGACCCCGAAATCGCCCACGTTGGGCTGTACGAGCAGGACGCGCAGGCCAAGGGATTTGACATTAATACCATCAAAATTCCCTTTTCTTCGGTCGATCGCGCCCTGGCCGATGGCGAAACTGAGGGATTTGTGAAAATTATGCACAAGCGCGGCTCCGATCAAATCCTGGGGGCGACGATTGTGGCGCGTCATGCTGGGGAAATGATTAGTGAAGTGACGCTGGCGATCGCCACCAAACAGGGACTCAGCGCCCTCTCTGGCGTGATTCATCCTTATCCCACGCAGGCTGAAGGCATTAAAAAAGCCGCCGATGCCTATCGCCGCACGCTGCTCACGCCCCGCACGCAGACATTCCTGAAACTGCTCACGAAGTTTAGCTAAAAAGACAGATCAGTTTTGGATTTTAGATTGGCGATTTTGGATTGGTAGACCGGCCATCCCAAAATCCAAAACCCAAAATCCAGAATCTAAAATTTCCCCACCTCCTTTCCCTTGCTCTTGCTCCTCCTCTCTAGTGCCCTTCTGGGCAAAAGGACACTCTATGATGGTCTTACGATCAGTCCGACGAAATCGAGCGTTGCAACAGATGGTTTGGTTTGTCATGAGCGCGATCGCCCCATTCCTGCTGAGTTTCCCGGTGCTGGCCCAGGAGGCTGCAAGTTCTGGCGGATTTAACCCACAGGAGCTGTTGCGAAACGCTTTGCAGTGGGTTGACAGGCTGGGTGTGGTGGGCGGGCTGGTGTTCGTTGGGATCTATGTCCTTGCAACCGTCGCCTTTTTGCCGGGGTCGATTCTGACGCTGGGTGCGGGTGTGGTGTTTGGCGTGGTGTGGGGGTCGCTCTATGTGTTCATTGGGGCAACCCTGGGGGCGATCGCCGCGTTTTTGGTGGGTCGCTATCTGGCGCGGGGCTGGATCAGTCGAAAAATTGCCGGAAACCAAAAGTTTGCCGCGATCGATGGCGCAGTTGCCAATGAAGGCTTCAAGATCGTCCTTTTAACTCGACTTTCGCCCGTATTCCCCTTTAATCTATTGAACTATGCCTTTGGCATTACGGGCGTTTCGCTGAAGGACTACGCGCTGGGATCGATCGGCATGATTCCCGGCACGATTATGTACGTTTATCTGGGTTCGCTGGCGGGCGACTTGGCTCGCATCGGCAGCGAAGGACAGCCGACCAATCCGACCGTGCAGTGGGCGATTCGGATTATCGGCTTGATTGCGACGGTGGCGGTGACGATCTACGTAACCCGCGTGGCTCGTCAGGCCCTAGACGAAAAAGTCAGTGAACCCATCCGCGACCAGGAAGTGCGCTTGTAAGGCACGGGTCGGCAATCCAAAATCCAAAATCCAAAATTGCCATGAGCCTCTCGGCTGAGAATGATGCAAAATCGTAGGGAAGCGTCCCCGTTGTGTATCTCTGGCATTCATGTTTGCATCCTTCAAAGCTCTTCCGGGTTGGCTGCGGCTGTGGATTTTGTTTCCTCTGGGATTTCTGAATCTCTGGCTATTGCTGTTGCTGCTGGATTATCTCAGCCCGTTTGTCGGAATTCTCGGCTCGGCTGCGATCTTTGCGTTTTTGCTGGATATTCCGGCGCTGGCGCTGCAAAAGCGGGGACTGCCGCGCGGTTGGGCGATCGCCCTCGTTCTCAGTATTTCGCTGCTGGTGCTGACGCTGGTGGCGGTAACGCTTGGCCCGCTGCTGCTGCAACAGTTGAGCGCTCTGGTGGCCAGCCTGCCGCAACTAATCGACTCTGGCAAGCTGCAACTGCGGGCGCTGCGGGAATGGGCGATCGCCCAAAACTTGCCGATCCAGCTTTCTGACCTGCTGAATCAGACAATCAACCAATTGGGCAGCGTGTTTCAAATTGCAGGCAGCAAGCTGCTGGGCATTTTGACCGAAACCATCACCAGCCTGATCAATGTGCTGTTCTTTATCGTGCTGACGATTTTCATTCTCGTGGGTGGCGAGGCGGCCTGGGACGGCATCTTTAGCTGGCTGCCTGCGCCTTGGAACGAAACGCTGCAAGACTCCATCCAGACCACCTTTCGCCGCTATTTTGGCACGCAGGCGATTTTGGCAGGCATTCTCAGCGTGGCGCAGACCGTGGGGCTGCTGGTGTGGGGGGTGCCCTACGCAGCCCTGTTTGGCGTGACGATGGGGCTGGCGACGCTGATTCCCTACGGCGGTGCGGTGGCCACGGTGGTGATTAGTATCATTGTGGCGCTGCAAGACTTTGGGCAGGGCGTGCGGGTGCTGATTACGGCGATCGCCATTGGCCAGGTCAACGATATTCTCCTCTCGCCCCGACTCATGGGCGAAACCATTGGGCTGAACCCCATCTGGCTGATTGCGGCGCTGTTTCTCGGCGGCAAGGTTGGCGGCGTGCTGGGGCTGCTGGTGGCCGTGCCCATTGCCAGCGTAATCAAAAGCACTGCCGATCAAATCCGTCAGCCAAAGCCCACGATTCCGCCCAGTCTATAAATCTATCAAATCTGTCTCTTGCTTTCGACTTTCCGCCGTGACATTAAATTTGAACAAACCCTAACAAGTAGCGAACGAGCAGCGAACAAGTAGCGAACATTAGGGTACGGCTTCTGGTGCATATTAGATACTTCTTCTAGCCCTTTTAGGGTATGGAAGCGATGCTGTGAATGTGTTCTAGCACTCACCCATCTAGGAAGCAAAACCGATATGCTGGTGTCGCCTATTTTTTCTCCCTATCTTAAAGATTTGTCTGTCGATAGGGTGACGGATTTCCTTTAGGAAGCTATTAAGATTAATCTCGACAGTTCACTGTTTCTAGCTGAGTCTTGCTCTGGCTGCTAGCGGCTAGGGCTATAAGGGTTTTAGCCTCACGCTCTTCATTCGCTTTAGAAATACTGTCAATCTTTGGGAGCATCTTTAGAGGTTTTCTAGATTCTCTCAAACCGTTTGATTCTTCTCGTTGTATTTGAATGGTCTTATGGCGTTTGATCCTGCTTTTCTGACAAACATCAACACTCAATTAGGGAGCTTTCTACCCAGTCTGCTGGGTGCAATTTTAATTCTCATTGCAGGTTGGGTTCTGGCGGCGATCGCAGCTTCTATTACCAAGCGAATTCTGCTGCAAACTAACCTGGACAACCGACTGGCCTCTACCTTTTTGCCCGCCGGATCAACGGCTCGTCCCCATGTAGAGCAGTGGGGCGCGGCGCTGGTGTTTTGGGTGATCATGATCTTTGCCATCGTGGCGTTTTTGAATGCGCTGCGGCTGGATGTGGTTTCGCAACCTTTGAATAATTTCCTCCAGCAGATTTTCAGCTATCTGCCACGGCTGGGCGGTGCTGCAATTTTGGTGGCGTTAGCCTGGGTTTTGGCAAGCCTGGTCAAGGTATTGGTGACTCGCGGATTGGCTCGATTTGGATTAGACGAAAAGCTAAATGTCGCCCCAAGAGACGCAGAAATGGGAGTGGCTGATCCCTACGTGGCCGCAAGAAGCGCAGAGGCAGGCGTGGTCGATCCATCCCGACAGCCCGTCGCCGAAAGCCCGTTTCTCTTGAGTGAAACGCTGGGCAATGTGCTGTACTGGTTTGTCTTTCTGTTTTTCTTGCCGCTGATTTTAGATGTGCTGCAATTGCAGGGGCCGTTGCAGCCTGTGCAGACCTTGCTCAACGACTTTTTGGTGATTTTGCCACGAATTTTGAGCGCGATCGCCATTGGTGCGGCGGGCTGGTTCATTGCCCAGGTTGTGCGGAACATCGTTACGAATCTGCTGCGGGCGGCGCGGGTCGATCGGTTGGGCACTCAGTTCGGCCTTTCCCGCACTCAGGGGGCGCTGTCCCTTTCTAGCTTGATTGGCACGCTGGTTTATGTGCTGATTTTGATTCCGACGGCGATCGCCGCGCTGCAAGCACTGGGAATTCGGGCGATTTCCGATCCGGCGATCGCCATGCTGAACGACATTCTGACCGCGTTGCCCCGCATCTTCACGGCGGCAGTGCTGCTGATCGTGTTTTATGTCATTGGGCGATTTATTGCAGACTTGGTGACGAACCTGCTGACCAGCTTCGGCTTCAACAATGTGTTTGAGTGGATGGGGCTGCCGAGACAAACCGTAGCCACGGTCGTCCCGCCGTCCAGCCCGCCCTATGATGCAACGCCGGGAGGAGAACCCACGGTCGTCCAGCCTGCTGCGACGCTGCCTCGGCGCACCCCTTCAGAAATCGTCGGCATTTTGGCGCTGGTGGGGATTATGCTGTTTGCCGCCGTGGCAGCGGCTGAGGTCTTGCAATTCCAGCAGCTAACGGCCATTGTGAATGGTATTTTGGCAGTGTCGGCGCGGGTGCTGGTGGGGATCATTGTCTTTGGCGTGGGGTTGTACCTGGCGAATTTGGCCTTCAATCTCATTGCGGGATCGGGCGGTCGGCAGGCGCGAATTTTGGCGCAGGCGGCTCGGATTGCAATTATTGCGCTGGTTTCTGCGATGGCGCTCCAGCAGATGGGCATTGCAACCAATATTGTGGCGCTGGCGTTTGGGCTGCTGCTGGGGGCGATCGCCGTGGCGCTGGCGATCGCCTTTGGGCTGGGCGGACGTGAGGTTGCCGCAGAGCAGCTTCGCGAATGGCTGGCTTCTTTCAAGCAGCAGTCCTAGGGCGTGCTTAGACCGTTTGATCCCCCCTTAATCCCTTAGATCCACCCTAGCTCCCCTTGCTCACTTTGGGAGAGCAGGGTGGTTTGCTTTGGGAGGATGAAAACATTGGGTGAGGATGGTATAAACTTGCTGGACTTGGTTAGTCAGCGCCCGGATGCCCTGAGGGGTGTTGCGCTAAGCGAGTTGACGCGCGATGTTGATGACAAAACAATTCAAAATCGCCCAGATCACAGGAGCATTGCTGCGAGATTGGGCAACGCTTCTATGCGCTTAAATCTGGGAAACGCACCGAACGAGTCAGTTGGATCGCTCCACTACGAGAGAGCAGCCTCTTTGCGCCAATGACCTTTGCTGGATCGTGCAACCGGGATTTAGTGGAGATGTGGTTGGAGGAGTGCTTAGTGCCCCAACTGCAACCGGGAGATGTGATTGTGATTGACAATGCCAGTTTCCATCATTCTCAAACCATTGAAGAGATCGTGGCTCAAGCAGGGTGTGAGATTTGGTATTTACCCCCTTATTCCCCAGACCTGAACGACAAAGCACTAGGAAAGTGTAACCTATGGATATTGAAAGCCTTGCGGGACAGAGCTTGTGGCAACTTCAAAGGCAAAGGTGATGGCTTATATCGAGCCAGAACTGAAAGAAGATTTAGAGCGACTGGCGGATGTTCACAACCGCTCAATCAGCAATTTGCTTGAGACTCTGATTCGAGATGAGATTGAGCGGGCTAAGTCCACTGGAGAGCTAAAGCCGCCCGTACAGCAAGGCAAGTAGGGAGGGGCGTTCATGAAGTGTCTCCAAAGGAGAATCGCCATGATGAAAGCAACCCGTGCGACTGTTGAGCTTGGCTCCATATCGATTGAGGGCTTTATGTTGCTGGATGGCTCCTACCGGATGAGCCAGACCCAGGCGGCAGAATGTGTGGGATTGTCTGAACGAAACGCCCGCGATTTTTTGCGCTCGAAGGGGCTTAAAGCCTTACTGGGTGAAGGCGATACGCCCGCGATTTTCGAGCTTGAGCCAGACGCAGGACAGGCGAGAGGCGCATCTCGGGCCAGGGGCTTGCCCTTGGAAGTCGTGAGCGCCTACTGGCTATGGCAGGCGTTTCGGGGTAATCAGTCAACGCTTGCGTTCTGCATGGCACTGATGACCGAATCTACAGAGCGGCAGTTTGATGCTGCGTTTGAGGTCGAGCGCACCGAGGGCGATCGCAATCAGCGACTCGCGCAGCGGTTGCAGCAGCTAGAGCGCATCATCGAATCGGTGGGGCTGGGCATGGCGCTCGACGGTGATATTCGACGGGAGAATGCCTACTTGATGCGAGTGCTGAGAGAAAACGGCATCGACCCCTATGGACTGCCGGGAGAATCGCCATGACCACTACAAAGACCAGATGGACGCTTGACCAGTACCACCGAATGGTTGAGGCGGGCGTGCTGGAAGATGAGCAGGTTGAACTATTGAGAGGAGAGATCGTCCTGATGTCGCCCGAAGGGATTCCCCATGCCAACAAGCGCATCAAGGCGGGCGGCCGCTTGCAAAAACTGTTGGGCGATCGCGCTCAGGTGCGCCCCGCCGCCCCCATCACGCTGAGGGATGGTTCAGAGCCAGAACCCGACCTGGCGATCGCGCAAATGCCAGAGGAGCGCTATGACCAGCATCATCCCTATCCAGAAGACCTCTACTGGGTTGTGGAATACAGCAACGCCAGCCTAGAAAAAGACCTGGGCATCAAGGCAGAAATCTACGCTGCTGCCAATATCCCTGAGTATTGGATCATCAACCTGCGGACAGGCGTGCTGATCGTGCTGCGAAACCCTGTTGATGGGCAATACCGCGATCGCCAGGAATTCACACAGGGGACTATTTCACCCCTGGCGTTTCCTGACCTGCTCATCCCGGTCGAAATGTTGCTCTAGTGAGGCAGAGAATCGCCATGATCCAGGCACTACAGACACCCATCACGTTTGACGAATTTGTTGAGTGGCTACCGGAGTCTTCGGAGTCCCGCTATTAAGCCCGTGATGAGGATTGAACTCATGACCTCACCCTTACCAAGGGTGTGCTCTACCACTGAGCTACACGGGCAATCGGGGGATGGGCCGGGCTGGATTCGAACCAGCGTAGGCGTAGCCAGCGGATTTACAGTCCGCCCCCATTAACCACTCGGGCACCGACCCGTCCATCCCACGATTGATAATCGTAGCACGGGAAGAGGGGACTATTCCACAAATTTCTCACACAAATTTCTCAAAAGATTTCCCAGAGAAGTTTCAAGGCATCTGAGACCTTGCTTCGGGTTGGGCAGTATTGACCCAAAAATTGACCCGAACATTGACCCGAAGCAAGGTTGCCGGGTTGCCTAGAACCAACGCCTCAGCCCTAAAGAGACAAGTTGCTCAGGGCCTGATTCAGCCGTCCGAGGGCTTGCTCAATTTCCGCAGCGGTGACGATCAGCGGTGGCACAAAGCGCACCACCTTTGGGCCAGCGGGAACGAGCAGCAGCCCTTGGGCGATCGCCGCTTTCACGATATCTGCCGACACGGTGGCAGTTTCTTCCTTCAGCACTAGACCGTTGATCAGACCCCAGCCGCGCACTTCTGCGACGAGTGCTGGATATTGCTGGGCGATCGCCCGCAGCCCCTCCCGCAGTTGTTCGCCCCGCTCCCGCACGTTTTGCAACAAGTTGTCGCGCTCCAGAGTTTCGCACACCGCTAGCGCCACGCCACAGGCAAAGGGGTTGCCACCAAAGGTGCTGGCGTGATCACCCGGTTGAAAGATGTCGCAAAACGACTTGCAGAGCATCGCGCCGATGGGAATGCCGCCGCCCAGTCCTTTAGCCGAGGTGAAAATGTCTGGTTCGATGCCCAGGTTCTCATAGCCCCAAAGTTGCCCGCTGCGGCCCATGCCGACCTGCACTTCGTCCAGAATGAGCAGAATCCCTTTTTCATCGCAGATTTCGCGAATCCGCTGGAAATAAGCGCGATCGCCCGGCCGCACGCCGCCTTCGCCCTGGAGCGCCTCCAGCATAATGGCCGCCACTTGGGGTTGGTCGGCATCCAGTTGGGCGATCGCCGCTTCTAGGGCTGCAATATCGTTGTAGGGAACGTAGTGAAACCCCGGCATCAGCGGGTCAAAGTTCTTCTGATATTTCGGCTGACCAGTGGCAGTGATAGTCGCCAGAGTGCGCCCGTGGAAGCTGGCATGAGCCGTCAGCACGATCGGGTTGGCGATGCCGCGCACCGTGTGGGCATACTTCCGCGCCAGCTTAATTGCGCCTTCGTTCGCCTCTGCGCCAGAGTTGCAGAAAAATACGCGATCGGCACAGGAATGCTCAACCAGCCATTTTGCCAGGTCGCCCTGCTCCGGGATGTAGAACAGGTTGGAAACGTGGTGCAGCTTTTGAATCTGGCGATTGACTGCGTTCACCATAGCCGGGTGAGCGTGGCCCAGCGTGCAGGTGGCGATGCCTGCCACAAAGTCCAGATAATCGCGTCCTTCGCTATCCCACACGCGGCAACCTGCGCCTCGCTCCAGCACGATGGGAAAACGAGCATAGCTATTGATGACATAGGCATCGAACTCGGTGGGGGAGTAGGGACTTGCAGCGGCAAGCGGTGGCGAGATGAGGGTTTCTGGACTCACAAGCGGCTCCTTGATGATGTGAAGTGACTGACTTTAAAGATGAAGTGACTCCGCAGTACTCCTGACACCTTATATAGGTTGTATAGGGTCAGAAGCTGCATCAAATAACCATCGAACGATGATCGAACGATTCTCAAGCGTCTATCAAATCATTAGTTTAAGCCCCATCTTAGGGTAGTTTTTTGGCTGGGGGCTATGCCTGATCGGGTGAGGCGATCGCTTTCTGGTTATGAAATGCCAATATTTAGCGACCGATGAGGGCAAGACTAACGCACTGGCGAGGGCTGGGGTTGTGAGGGTTGACCGGTTTGGCGCTTGACCCGGTAGTTTTTGCTGATGGGTGTGACCAGGGTTAGCGCTGCGCTAGCCAGTATTAGCCTGCACAGCACTGTGGATGACTCCTGATTCGGGTGTAATCTACTTCCATAGCGCTTTTTAGACCCTGGGGGTGATCGCAAAGCCCTGACTAATCCCTAGGGAATCTCTCAGAACGTGAACCCAAAATCTCAGACCATTGCTATTGCCATGCTTGTCCTCACCCAACGGCTCCCTGCTCCGGGCGATCGCGCCGAATTGCCTGCCGAAGTGTTTCCTGAGTTGACGCTGCTGCTGACGGCAGAGGAACGAGTGCGATCGCGCCACTATTTTGAATCCCTGGAGGGCGTGCCCTGCTCGCTGCAATTGCCCAGGGGAACCGTGCTGCGGGATGGGGACGTGCTGCTGGCGGCTTCGGGAGAGCGGGTGCGCGT
>NZ_DVEA01000093.1:0-11009 GCF_015295965.1 Thermoleptolyngbya sp. M55_K2018_002 | reverse complement strand
TGAAGCGGAGCCATTGTCGGGCGCGATGGGCGGGGCAGCGGGGCGGGCAGTCGGCGAAGCCGCTGGTGTAGGGGCTACGGCTTGCTCTGTCGAACAGACCCTGAGTTTGATCCAGGCAGGAGCATCGGGAGTCCGGCGCTCTAGCACCATCAACACGCTACCAGGGGCGATCGCCAGACCTGCCGTTGCAGGGGGTGCAGGGGAAGGGGATGCCGTGGGGCTGCCTTCGACTCTGGGGGGTGAGGGCAGCAGCACTAGCCCAGAGGTGTCACCAGGTGCGCCCTCGACTGCTCGTCCGATCAGCAGAAACGCGCCGGGCTGAAGGGCGATCGCCGGGTCTTCTTCGGTAGGGGGGGATAGGGTCGGCGCAGGGGGAAACCCCGTCAAACTGGCCAGGCGATCGCGCATGAGCCAGTAGCCCAGCGCCCCCGCCCCCAGCAGCGCCAAGAGGGTCAGCAACAGCGGCAGGGTTCTTGGCCTGGCAGCAACGGGCGACACGACCTGCGTTTTGGGCAAAGCGGGTTCGCTGGGCTGCGGTGAGAGATTGGGGAGTGGATTGGAGGCTTGCGCTGCCTTGACGGAGGGAGAGCCAACGGGAGAAACGACAGCAGTGGAGGCGATCGCCGTCGGGGCTGGGGCGACTTCTACGCCAGGAAGCTGCGTCGGTGCGAGCTTAGTAGGCGACAGGCTGGGAAGCTGGACATGAACAATGCCAACGGTTACATTGTCATGACCATTTTGGGAATTCGCCAGATCTACGAGTCGCTGGGTGACGATTTCCAAATTGGCACGTCCGCCCAGCACCGGCAGCAGTTCCAAATCCCAATACTGTTCCACCCGATCATTGTCGCTCAGCCCGTCAGAACACAGCAAAAACAGGCTGTCTTCATCCAGCACAAATCGCTGCACGTTGGCATGGAGCAACGCCGAACTGCTCATCCCTAGCGCCTGCACCAGAGAGCCGGAACTGGCGTGTTGCAGCGCCTCTCGATAGAAGCTATAGCCCATGCGGACCTCCCGCGAGGCCACGTCGTCATCCTGCGTAATCTGGTGACAGTTCCACGGGGTAATCCAGTAGGCGCGGCTGTCGCCCACATGCGCCAGATATAGCTCGTGTCCACGCACCAGCGCCATGACCAGCGTGGTGCCCATGCGCTGCCGATCCTGGCGATGCTCTTCGTCGTTGCGCTGGCTGATCAGGTCATTGGCAGCGCAGGCGGCGGCTTCTAGCTCTTGCATCAGCGCTGGAGGGCTGAGGCGGCTGAGGTCGCTGGACTGGAGGTGTTGCTGCACAGCGGCGATCGCCAGATTGGAGGCAACATCTCCCCCCTGATGCCCGCCAATGCCGTCGCACACAATCAGCAGCGGGGTGACCGTCGGGGTCAAAGCAAGCGTCTGGGCCGTGCCGCTGGGGGGATAGCACGCATCTTCATTGCGCTGGCGGCTGGGGCCTTGGTCGGTGCGGGTGGCAAGCGACACCTGGCGGGACGACGCTTGCGCCACCGTCCACAGCGCTTCGTCTAGTCGTTCAATTACCTGTTCTGAAGCATGAAGTTGCCCCCGGATCATGTCCTGGCAGAGCGCATCGAGATGGGGCGACACTTTTGCGTGGGCAGAGGGCAACCACTGCTGCCACAGGCTGCCCAGGTCTGCCAGCGTCGGTTCAATGCCCGATGCATCCAGTTGAAGCTCCATCAGGCGCACCAGTGGCCCCTCCACGCGCAGCAGATCCGGCATCAGCAAAGAGGAGACGACTTGTTCTGTGGCGAAGGGTTGCCACAGGTGCGCGATTTGCCAGAGCCAGTTGAGCTGGCGCAGCGCAGAGGATCGGGGCCAGAGGTCTGTCAGTGAGGGAAAAAGCTGGGGGTCGCTGGCAGGAGGGTCAGCATCGGATGGCGTGTTGGGCAGGTAAAGGGGCGATCGCTCTAGCAAGGCCAGCTTTTCGGGGCCACCTGCCGATTCCAGTCGCACCCAGTCATACACCTGGGGCACATGCAGCGCGTAGGGCGACAGCCGTAGGTAGGGCAGCAGATTATCGGGAATCTGCTCCGTGGAAATTCCTGGCAGCAGCCCCGGCTTGGTATCTAGCAGCACTCGCCCGCCCTTGACCAGGTAGCGATTGGCCACTAGCTCATCTGTTCGACAGGACTCTGCCCCCGGGCCAATGGCCCAGAGGTATCGCTTAGTCAGCGGCGTTCTACACTTCTGGCAAAACTTGCTGCGCTCTGAATTGGGAGCCTGACAGGAATAGTTAGAGCAGTAGAGCATTCGCGGAGTGTGCGACCAGCAGCCAATGAAAAACAGGATTCGGCTTTACTAGGATAACGTAGACCCCAGCCGAACACATCATTTCGCCGCATAACGCCGGGCCTGATGCCCTGCCACGAATGCCGCTGCAACTTCAGGTCGATGACTCGCCAATTGCCAGCAGAACTCAAGCTAAACCTGCCAAATTGAGTGGGAACTATCAGCAATTCCCAGACAGTGCCTAGACCTTGCCTAGACGTTGATATCGGCGGAAACTCTGGGCAGCCCAAGGCTATAGTTCCGCACGCGGCTTTGCAGGTTGTAGGAGACTTTGCCGTCGTAGAGGAGCGATCGCACGAAATGCTCCAGGTCTGAACCAATCCGCCGCACGTTGTAATCCGTTAGATCTGCCCCGTTATACTGCGCGGTCAGTTCTTCAAATTTCTTATAAACCGCTTGCAGGGCTTCGTCGTTCCAGTTCAGCTCATTGTCTGGATCAACGTCCAGCGTCAGCTTGTCAGCGCTGGGAACTAGCTCGTTGTCCTGAACCTCTGCTGAGAAAATCCGAATGTGCCGCGTGGTGGACTTGATTAACATAGTGCGATCGCCGCCCCAAAAAGTTCGCTACTCAAAGATCTTTCAGATATTGTACAGGTCATAGTCCAGGTCACATCCAGCGCAACGGGGGCTTCTGGAAGAATCTCTGTTTTGAATTTTGGATAGACCCGATAGCCAGTCCTCAATTCCCCAGATCTCGGATATTAAATCTCGGATATTAAATCTCGGACATTCGCCAAAAAGCGGCCCTGCTATTGCAGAACCGCTTTCTAAGGGGCCGTGCAATGCGACACAGCCTGAAACTCTAAGCTAACTCATAGGCTAGCTCTAAGCTAAAGCAAAGCGCAAAATCATCAGTCCAGAAGTTCAGAAGCTCCAGATTCTAGCGAACCGTGCCTTCTAGATGAGCCGTGTCAATCGGCTTCATCAGATAAAGCTGGAGCATCTTCACGCCAATCGACAGAATATGGGGCAGGCGCTTCAGGGTCTTCAGCGGCTTCGGCTCGTTCGATGCGGGCGCGTTGACAATCTTCAGGTAGCTAGCGGCGGCTTCATCCATCAGCCGGAAGAAGTCGGGATGATCCACATTCAGCACCAGCGGGAACACGCGCCCCGCCGTGGCGTTCGTCTCGCGAATCACGTCGATGTCGTAGTCCCGCGCATTGATGCCCAGAGCCTTGTAAAAGTCAGACCGCTGCAAGTCGTTGAGATACATCGTCGCAAACACCGACAGCAGGAAGAACCGACACCACAGCCGCGCCTTCCAGTCATTCAAAATGCTGGGCTGCGCCTTCATGATTGCGTCGAAGAAGTCGCCGTGGCGATTCTCGTCTTGGCACCAGTTTTCAAAGAAGCTGAAGATCGGGTAGATGCGATTTTCGGGGTGGGCTTGCAGATGGCGGAAGATCTTGATGTACCGCCAGTAGCCAATTTTCTCTGATAGGTAGGTGGCGTAGAAAATGAACTTGGGCTTGAAGAAGGTGTAGCTGCGGCTCTTGGTCAAAAAGCCCAGGTCAAGCGACATATTAAAGTCTGACAGGGCCTTGTTCAAAAAGCCTGCGTGTCGTGCCTCATCCCGCGACATCAGCGTAAAGCACTCTGCCAGCACCGGGTTCTTGTCCTTCAGGCGACGACCCAGCTCCTTGTAAAGCAGGAAGCCAGAGAACTCTGCTGTGCAGGAGCGCTCCAGAAACTCGATAAACAGTTGGCGGCTCTCGCCGTCGATGTGATCCCAGGACTGATTAAATTCTTCACTCCGCACGAAGTGATGACGGTTATAGTCTGTGCGGAACTCTTCCAGGATTGCCCTCAGTTCATCCTCGTTCACGGAGATGTCCATCTTGGCCATCTCGTCGAAGTCAGTGGTGTAGAAACGGGGGGTGAGAATGGTCTCTTTTGCCGGGACTTTCACGCCCGGACGCATTTCTTCAAAGCCAGGTTTCTTGAGGGAATCTACCATTGCCAGGTCTTATCAGATTGGATAACTCGGAGCTTTAATAATGACGATACGCAAACCGCGCAACGCATTGGGCCGCGTGTCTTTCAGTCTATCAGGACGACGTAACGGAAATGCGGGGGGCGTGTTAAGAGTTGCAACAGAAGATGTTGGAGTGTGGGGAGCGATTATCCCAGCGCCCCAACTCCCAAGACCTGATTTAGCTTGCCGCTGCGGAAGCCTTCCAGATCCAGCGTCACGTAGACAAAACCGTAGCGCTGGAACTCTGCAACCAGAGTGGGCAGGTCGAGTGTTGCGACGAAGGTCTTGATGTCTTCGGCGGGTAGTTCGATGCGGGCGGTGTCACCTTCGGAGCGAACTCGCAGGGTTTTCAGCCCCAGGCTTCGCAGGTAGCGTTCGGCGCGGCCGACTCGCTGGAGCTTGGCAACGGTGATTTCCTCGCCGTAGGGAAAGCGGGAACTGAGGCAAGGCTGGGCGGGTTTGTCCCACCAGGGCAATCCCAGCATTCGGGAGAGTTCCCGCACTTCTAGCTTGGTGATGCCGACTTCCGCTAGGGGCGATCGCGCGCCTCTCTCCTTCGCCGCCTGAATGCCCGGTCGATAGTCCTGCAAGTCGTCGGCATTTACGCCATCGACGACATAGGGATAGCCGCGTTCCAAAGCGAGGGGCTTCAGCGTGTCGTGCAGTTCGCTTTTACAGAAATAGCAGCGGTTGACTGGGTTGGCGGTGTAGTTGGGGTTGTCCATTTCATGAGTCTGAACCACCTCATGAGCAATGCCGATTTCCGCCGCCTGCACCCGCGCATCTTCTAGATCTTCGGGCAAGAGCGAGGGCGACTCGGCGGTGACGGCCAACGCGCGATCGCCCAACACGTCCCACGCCACCTTGGCCACCAGCGTACTGTCGATGCCGCCTGAGTAGGCAATCAACGCCTGGTCCATCTCTGCAAAGAGCGATCGCAACTGTTCCAGCTTTTCTGCCAGCATGAATCTCGCGTTATCCTCCCAACGCTGTCATCTGTTTCCAGACTAGCGAATTTGAGGGGGAGTGATGGGGAATGGGGGGATAGGGGGGAAGCGGAAAGTGTAGCCTGGACAACATTTGAATCGGAGAGACTAGCGGGGAGAAAGGCAGATGTTACCTGGATTCCAAAGAAATGCCTAAAGCTACCCTCGATTCCTGAAAGCAGTCTCTAAAGTAGTACCTATGCGTACCCCCTTAGCGTGATGAACACTCGCACATGCTCTTAACGATGATGTGTTTTTCAGGGATGTGTTTTTCAGGGATGTGTTTTTCAGGCGGGCTTTTGAATCTTTGGGAGGGATGAACATGGCAGATGCAGCTTTACCCACAGCGTCGAGTGACTTGGAGGGACTGCAATCCACCGTCCGTCATCCCCTGGCGGTGCAGCGGATTCGGCGGCTGGTATGGAAATTGGCGATCGCCACGCTAATCCTCATGGCGATCGGCAGCGCCACCCGCGTCATGAATGCGGGGCTGGCCTGTCCCGACTGGCCCCTCTGCTACGGCACGCTAGTACCCACCCAGCAGATGAATTTGCAGGTGTTTTTGGAATGGTTTCATCGGCTGGATGCCTCACTGATTGGACTGTTGACGATGCTGCTGGTGGGCATGAGCCTGTGGTATCGCCGCTCGATTCCCCGCTGGCTGCCCTGGGCATCAGCCTTTGCTCTGTTGCTTGTGGTGTTTCAGGGCGTGCTGGGCGGGCTGACAGTTATTGAACTGTTGCGATTCGACATTGTGACCGCGCACCTGGGCACGGCGCTGGCGTTTTTCGTGACGCTGCTGGTGATGGGTGTCGCGCTCTTGCCGCACCAAGGAACGGGAACCGTTGGCAAGTTGCCCTGGTTTAGCCTAGCTGCTGCGCTGCTGATTTATGTTCAAAGCCTTTCGGGGGCGCTGGTGGGATCACGCTGGGCGCTGCACCAATGTCTGGGCGGGTCGCAGCTTTGTGTCGTGATGAATACACACCTGCTGGGGGTGGTTCCGGCTAGTCTGTCGGTGTTGATTCTCGTGGGGCTGGCCTGGCGCACTCCGGCGCTGCATCCCAGCCTGCGGCGGCTGGCAAACTTGGCGCTGGGTTTTTTGGGGCTGCAAGTGCTGCTGGGTGTGGCTACTTATCGCCTGCACTTACAGGTCGAGCCGCTCACGGTGGCACACCAGATGATTGGCGCGTGCCTGCTGGGAACGCTGGTTTGCTTCACAGCCTTGGGATGGCGCGATCGCCCCGTCTCCGAGGTCAAGAGCGTTGCTGCTCAGGATTCGACCGATTCCCCTGAACCACCGCCGTCTGGCGCAGTGCCCGTTTAAGGAGGACAGACGTTCGACTTTAGATTTTGGATTTCCGATTTTGGTCTAGCTTGCCTCAAAGCGTCTAACGTCGCTGGGGCTTTGCGACAAAGCAACTCATTTTTCCGCAAATTTCGTCCGCAGATTTCGCAAATTCCGCAAGTTTAATTTCTGCACTTATACTTCCCGCGATATTCGCTCTGGTCAGGTTAGACCCGCTGCTTTTTTAGGATGCTGCTAATGCAAGATACCGTTTGCACCAATTCCATCCGCCATCATCAAAATGTTTGGCAAGTCGTTCAGAGCTACTGGCAGCTCACCAAGCCCCGCATCATCATCCTGCTGCTGATTACCACCGCAGGCAGTATGTGGATCGCGGCCCACGGTGAAGTAGACCCCGTGCTGGCGCTGGTGACGCTGCTCAGCGGGGCCCTGGCCGCCGCCTCTGCCAATACGATTAACTGTCTCTACGACCGCGATATTGACTACGACATGGAGCGCACCCGCCATCGACCACTGCCGTCGGGCCGCATCCAGCCGCGAGATGCCCTGATTTTTGCGATCGCCCTCGCGATCCTCTCCTTCGCGCTGCTGACGGTGTTTGCTAACCTGCTGAGCGCCTGTCTGGCCATGTCCGGCATTGTTACCTATGTGCTGGTCTATACCCACTGGCTCAAGCGCCATAGCACGCAAAATATCGTCATCGGTGGTGCGGCGGGCGCAATTCCCCCGCTGGTGGGCTGGGCGGCGGTGACGGGCGAGCTAAGCTGGGCCGCCTGGGTGTTCTTTGCCATCATCTTCTTCTGGACACCGCCCCACTTCTGGGCGCTGGCGATGATGATTCAGAAGGACTACGAGAAAGTGGGCGTGCCGATGCTGCCCGTGGTGGAAGGTCAGGTTGCCACCGCTAAGCAAATCTGGATCTACACGCTGATTATGATTCCGGTGACGCTGCTGCTGGTGTTTCCCCTCGGCGTGATGGGGGCAGTGTATCTGGTGGCGGCGCTGGGACTGGCTGTGGTGTTCCTGAAAAAAGCCTGGGCCCTGCTTAAAAACCCGATGGACTATGACTCTGCGCGATCGCTCTTTAAGTACTCCATCTTTTATATGATGCTGCTCTGCGCGGGCATGGTGGTAGACAGCCTGCCGATTACGCACCAGATTACTGGGCAAATTTCAGGGGCGATCGCCCAGCACGCCTCGTTTCTGAGCGAGATCGTGCCGCTATAGCGACGAGTCACTCAGCCCGGTTCATCCCCCCAAACCGGGTTCCTAAAAAACCGCTGCCCACCGCTGCAAAATCGGGTTTACCACCTCCGGTGCTTCGTCCTGGGGACAATGCCCCAGCCCATCCAGGGGAATAAAATCCTGGACGCAGGGATAGTTGGCAAATTCTCGACCGAGGGCGATCGGCTCCCAGGGGTCTTCCGTGCCCCACAGTACCAGCACCGGACAGGTAACCTGGGACAGCAAATCTTCTGCTAGGGGCCCTTGGGAATAGCGGATAAAAGCCAGAAACACATCCACAGCACCCGGTTCAAACGCGGGCTTGAGCAGCAGATCCACCAGTTCATCGGTCACGGCATCCTTGCGTCCGTAGGCTTGCAGCAGCACCTTGCGAACCGTCTTAGGCTGGGCAATTTGCGAAAAGAAGAACTGCCCAATCGCCCGATTGCCCAGCACTTGTTGGAGCCACACCGAGCCAAACCGCCGATACCAGGGCAAGGTTGCCCGCTTGCGGTCATGCAGCATCCGCAGCGAACAGTCCAGCATGGCCACGCCGCGCACCCATTCTGGCTCCAGCACAGCCGCCTGCAATGCCGCCACACAGCCAATCGAATTGCCCACCAGCAGCACTGGTCCGCCGATCACCTCGCGGCAAAAATCGAGCAACTGCTGTCCCCAGGTGTCAAAGGTGTATTGAATGGCCTCCCCCGGTGTGGGCTTGGCAGAATAGCCAAAGCCAAGCAGGTCAATGGCAAACACCCGGTTCGTGTCAGCCAGAACCGGAATATTCTTGCGCCAGTGGTCACTAGACGCGCCAAAGCCATGCACCAGCAGCATCGGGACACCCGTTTCGCCCGCTTGCTGATAGCGGATCGGGAAGCCGCGCCAGTGCCAAGTGTGGATAGAGACGGGGTGGGTTTGGGTGAGGGGCATGGTGGGGAAGGGGGAAGAGGGAAGAACGAAGAGGGGAGAACGAAGAGGGAAGAAATGCTCTGGGGTGGGCTTGCGGTTGTGTTGTGGCGGTAGGGTCGGGCGCTGGCTTTGTTTAAGGCAGCGGACTGTGAATTTTTGTAAATGCTGTCCTGATCATATATCAGTCGAAGAGGGGCTGGGAAGATCGAGAACCCCGAAAGCTCTCGTATAGCTTGCCTTAACCCCTGCTTAGGTCGGCAGCTAAAGGATTTTTGGCCAAGAAAGGCATTAGGTAACGTGCGCCCCAACCCCCAAGCCCCTACTCCACTTGGCGTTCTACCATCGCCTCCATCAGGCTGGAAAGGTAATGACCGGACATGATGCTGCTGGAAAGGCAATAAGTATTTTCGCCCAGGCGACGCAGCGTTTCAAAGCCCGTGCGACGCTGGCGATCGCCCAACACCCAGTAGCGCTGCACAATGGACTCTGGCGCGATCCAGCCCTCGCCCTCGACGCGGCCCAGCTCGCTGTGTTGCAGGACAAAGGTGTACTGGCGATCGCTGCCGTTAAACCGCCCGCGATACTTGAAGGTAATCTTGTCGCGCTCGACGGTGGGAAACTCCAACTGCGTCACCATGTCGTACCAGTTGTCGCGTCCCCATACGACGAGGATCTTGCCCTTGACCGGAAGCGGCATAGCATCCCGATCAAGCCAGCTTCCCTGCAACAGCCAGCGACCTGCTTCCATCAAAAACGTGTGGGACACGGCACCCATTCCTCTGTCGCGCGATCGCGCCTTGCAGTGTTGCACATGCTTCTCTGGCAGCCGTATGAACTCGCACAGGGCATCTGCATGGCGATCGATCGTAACACGCGATTATCGGCGTGCCAGGTGAATTTCGCCGAGAAGGGCGGGATCGGCAGCACCCGTCACGTCCGGGAAATTACCTGGAAAATTCTGCCAGCGCCAATGGGCTAAAACGGCAAAGGCGATCGCCTCCTTAAAGTCAGCATGGAGTCCCACTTCATCAGTGGTCAAGACGGGGATGGGATCGAGCAGGGCAGCAAGGCGCGATCGCAGGTAGCCATTGCGACTGCCGCCGCCGCAAAGCAGCACCTGGTCGGGCATGTGTGGCAAAAAGGCGCGGTAGCTGTGAACGATAGAGGCAGCCGTCAGTTCCGTTAGCGTTGCCAGCGTGTCTGCATCGCTCAGCCCACGCTCAGCCGCATCCGCCAAACAGCGCCGCCCATACTCCGCCCCAAACAGTTCCCGCCCGGTTGATTTGGGTGGCGGCAGGTGAAAGTAGGGGTCTTGCAGCCATTGATGGACGAGTTCCAGACAAGGCTGCCCCGATGCGGCCCAGGCTCCGTTCTGGTCGTAGGGCTGTGTGCCGCCCGAAAGCTGATGCACTGCCCAGTCCAGCAGCGCATTTCCCGGCCCCGTGTCCCAGCCCAGCAGCGCCGAAACTGGCTCCGCAAGCTGGACGGGCTTGGACGCTGAGCCGCATACCTCTGGCAGCACGGGCGCATGGCGCAACACCTGATCTCGCAGGGGCAAAAACGCCACATTGCCAATGCCGCCGATATTCTGCACACAGCGGGTCAACGTTGGATGAGACAGCAGCGCTGCATCGACGGGGGGAACCAGCGGCGCACCCTGACCGCCCAGGGCGATATCTGCCGCCCGGAAGTTGCTGATTGTGTGGATGCCTGTGAGGTGGGCAATGAGGGAGCCGCGCCCCAACTGGAGGCTATAGCCAAGGCCAGAGACAGAGGGCATTAGGGAAGGCTGGGAAGACTCGATTGCGTCGGCAAGCCTGGCCCCCGGCGGCCGGTGGAATACGGTCTGTCCGTGGGAGCCGATCAGGTCGGCGGGGGGATGGCCGGCTTGCACCTGGCGGGCGGCCTGGGCAAAGCAGTGGGCGATCGCATCATCCAGACTTGCCAACTCAGCCATCGACAGCGGCGCTCCGGCGCAGACTTCTAAGATGTGCGATCGCAGGTCTGGCGGGTAGGGAAGCGTGATGCCATTCAGCAGCGTGATGCGAAGATCCCAACCCGCGCCCTCCGTTTCCACCAGCGCGGCATCGATGCCATCGACGGAGGTTCCGCTGATCAGGCCAATGATTCGCATTTGCGGCTCCCCTTGGGATGAAGTGGATAGATGAGGATAACGCAATATGCAACTTTGCCGATCCCCCTCACCCTTTTCTGGTATGCCGAAGGCTTTAAGCCCTCTCCCAGAGCAGGAGAGGGACTTCAAGCCTCTCTTGCTCCCCTTCTCCTGACTTGGGAGAAG
>NZ_DVEA01000443.1:0-11014 GCF_015295965.1 Thermoleptolyngbya sp. M55_K2018_002 | reverse complement strand
TGACATTGCCCGTCAGGTTGTAGCGGATGAACTTGCGGATGTTGTCGTAGATGACGCGCCCCTCTTCGACCGCTGCGACGATGGTGGAAAAGTTGTCATTCAGCAGCACCATGTCTGCCGCTTCTTTGGCGACATCGGTGCCCGTAATGCCCATCGCCACGCCGATGTCTGCCTTTCGCAGGGCCGGCGCATCGTTTACCCCGTCGCCCGTCATGGAGACGATTTCGCCGCGATTTTTCAGGGCTTCCACAATCTTTAGCTTTTGCTGGGGCGAGACGCGGGCATAGACCGACACCTCGCCCACCTGCTGCTCTAGTTCCTCAGTGGAAAGCTGGTTAAGCTGCTGCCCAGTCAGGTATTTGTCGTTGGTGGCAATTTCCAGATCGCGGGCGATGGTGCGGGCCATCAGGGGATGGTCGCCTGTGATCATGACCGTGCGGATGCCTGCTGCGTTGCAGGTTTGCACGGCGGTTTTGGCTTCGGGCCGCGCCGGATCGAGCATTCCCACTAGCCCCACCATCACCAAGTCTTGCTCGACTTCTAGTTCTCGACCCGGAGGCGGCAGTTCGTCTTGCAAGCGAAAGGCCACACCGAGGACGCGAGTGCCCATGCTGGCCAGCCGGTCGTTATCTTGCAAAATGCGATCGCGCATGTTGGCATCAAGCGGCTTTTGCCCGTTGTCCCAAACGTGGGTAGACACCTCTAGCATTCCGTCGATTGCCCCCTTGGTGAAGGCAATGTAGGGCGCATTGGGCAGCTTGACTAGGCTCAGCACCAGCTTGCCCACATCGGAAGACTCCCACCCCTGGCGATCGCCCCACTGGTGGATCGTCGTCATCCGCTTGCGGTCGGAATCAAACGGTGCTTCGGCAACGCGAGGCAGCAGCATTTCCAGTTCTTCTTTGCTCAGGCCCAGACGATCGGCTGCGACCACCAGGGCGATTTCCGTCGGGTCGCCCAGCGCCTTGTCTTTGCCGTCCTCATCTTCTTTGACCAGCGCGTTGTTGCAGAGGGCGCTGCCTCCCAGCGTCAGGGCGATCGGCGCACTCAGCGGCACGCCGTCTCCGGGGCGAAAGATGGACTTGTTGCCATCTAGCCGGGAGGTAATTTCGGCAAAGGATTCGCGCAGTTCCACCTGTTCACCCGCCAGCGCCAGGATTTTCACCGTCATGCGGTTTTCCGTCAGCGTGCCCGTTTTGTCGGAGCAAATCGTGGTGACGGAGCCGAGGGTTTCTACCGCAGGCAGCTTGCGGATCAGGGCTTGCCGCTTCAGCATCCGCCGCGAGCCGATGGCCAGGGCGATCGTCACCACGGCGGGCAGCCCTTCGGGAATAATCGCCACGGCCAGACTGACCGCCGTCAGGAACAGATCTTCTACATTGCCTCCCCGCGCCAGCCCAATAGCAAACATGAGGGCCACCAGCGCAAGAGCGGCGATCGCCAGCCGCTTGCCTAGTTGATCGAGGCGCTTTTGCAGGGGCGTTTGCTCCGATTCCACAGACTGGATCGAGTCGGCAATTTTGCCCAGTTCCGTGTCCATGCCCGTCGCAACCACCAGCCCGCGCCCGCGCCCGTAGGTGACGACCGTGCCCATGTAGACCATGTTGCGGCGATCGCCCAGCGATAGGGCTTGCCCATCGATCTTGGCCACCTGCTTTTCTACCGACTCCGACTCGCCTGTGAAGGCGGCTTCCTGAGTCCGCAGGTTGGTGCTTTCTAGCAGGCGACAGTCTGCCGGAACCTGGTCGCCGTCCTCTAGCTGAACGATGTCGCCCACGACCACTTCTCGCGCCAAGATCTGCTGCCACTCGCCATCGCGCAGCACCCGCGCCTTGGGAACCGCCATTTTTCTCAGCGCTGCAAACTCTTTGCCAGCCCGATATTCCTGCGTAAAGCCCAGCACCGCGTTGAACACCACGATCGCCAGAATCGCCAGCGCGTCTTCAAAATCGCCCAGCAGCGCCGAGGCGATCGCCGCCACAATCAGCACCACCACGGTCGTTGCGGTAATCTGTTCCCACAGCATCCGCAGCACGCTTTTGGGCGGCGGCTCGGCCAATTCATTTGCGCCATTTTGAGAGAGGCGATCGCTCGCTACAGCCTGACTCAGCCCTGTGCGCGGGTCGGTTCCGATCTGGCTCAGTGCCTCCTGCGGCTCTAGTGCATACCACCGTGTCTCGTCTCCCGTTCCCCTTCGCGTCAGCGCATAGTCCGGTCGATTGCCTCTACTCATAGCAAGCCTGCACCATTTGCCCGATGGGCCTAAAAGTCAATTTCGAGAATTCAAGAACACAGATTTCACAACACAAATTTCGCAACACAAATTTCACAACACAAAAACCAGGTACGACCGGATGCGAAGAATTACGAAGAATATAGAGAATGGGATCGTCTGACCCAGCCGTGCCACGCAGTTTGACATCCGTACCGTCTGACGCAACGCATTGACTGCTAATAGGAGTTCCCCCCAGTGGCGCTACAGATGAGATGGCTGAAAGCCCCGCAGATGCCCAACCCGCTATCCAAAATCACCCATCCAAAATCGCAAATCCAAAATCGGCATAACATCCATATCTCATAGCACCAATCAGCATTCATAGCATCAATCGACAGATTGAGAGAGTATTTGACAAATCATGTCCTGAACCGTTGGTATGAAGGACTGGGCGTGAAGGACTGGGCGTGAAGGATTGGGCGAGAAGGGATTCAAACCATTCCTTATTCAAAACAATCCCTTAACTGCGTGCAAAGGGTGCAGGAAGCGTGAACCTCATGGGCTGCGCGTAGGTGGGATGCAAAAACGTGAGATGGTGAGCGTGCAGGCAATAGCCACAGTCGCCAGGAACGGGCACTTTTTCATCAGACGCTTCGGTCGTTTCGGCTTCCATGTCGAGGGTGCGGGGCGTGCCGCCAGGAGCGTAGAGCGGGTCACCCAGCAAGGGATAGCCCACCGCCGCCAGGTGAATGCGAATCTGGTGGGGGCGGCCAGTGAGGATGGTCATCTCGACGAGGGTGCGATCGCCCTGCCGCTGCAAAACCTGCCCTTCGCTGTAGGCAGGCAAACCGTTGGCCACAGCACCATACACGTAGCCGAGAACCGGATGGGACAACTTGCCGATGGGCTGAGTAATAGTAAAGCGATCAGGCAGATCGCTAGGGCCGACTAGCGCAAGATAGCTTTTTCGCAAGGGGCGATCGCCCAGATTCTCAGATTGGAGAATATCCGGGGGATACCAGCCAGAATGCAGGTGTGAACGCCGGTGCGAACTAGAAGGCGAATGTGAGTTCGCAATAAAATTCAGCAGGATCTCTGACTGTCGCGTCTGGTCGCGCATCTGCTGGCTGAGGCGAGATTTTGCGGCGGGCGATCGCCCCAGCAGCACCAAACCAGAAGTCCCGCGTCCCAAACGATGGACGGGCGTTGGCGGGTTCTGCGGGTAGCGCTGCTGCAACTGCCCCAGCAGCGTATGTTGCAAAAAACCGCCCCCCGGCAGCACAGGCAACCCCGACGGCTTCGCCACCACCAGCACGTCCGCATCTTCATGCAGAATGTCAAACGCCAGCGGTACGTCGGGTTCCTGCCACGGGGGACGATGGTAGGCAAGCTGCTGCCCCAGGCACAGCACATAGTCTGCCGAAACTGGCTGACCATTCACCAAAACCTGCCCCTGGGCAATGCGGCTTTGCCACTCGTCGCGGCTGGAGTGCGGATAGCGCTGGCTGTAATAGTCCAGGAGCGATCGCCCCACGTCGCGCCGCGCCACCTGCTCTCGATAGACCCAGCCCTGGTTCATAAGCTGCGTAGCAACAATAAGGCAAACAGCGCCAGATCACCAGGCAAGGGATGACACCATGCCAAACACCCCGCATCCCAGCAAAATACAGACCGCCAGTGGCCACTTGCACAGCGCTCCGCCCACCACCGCCAGCATTGCCAATACCGTCGCCACTGTTTCAGATGGTTGGCTCACCAACCCCATCACACTCGCCACCGCCATTGCCAAAATCACCGCCAGCGGCAGGTAAGCCAGCCATCGGGTGGGAACCCACGCTTCGGGCAGCCACACGCCCGCTGTTCGCATGAGAAACGTGCCAATGCCTGCAAGGAGGATGAGGACGGTGAGGGACATAACGGCGAGATATTGAAGACCGAGATGGGGGATGGGGTTGATTTTGGATTGGCGATTTTGGATTGGCGATTTTGGATTGCCAGTCCGAGTGGCTACGAGGCTTGCAGCGATTTATTGACAGCAGCGTTTGGGAGAACTGGCACGAGGCGCAAGGCTAGCGCTCTCCTCATCATCCTATTACCTTTAGGACTCACGCGGTCTTCCACCCAAAATCCAAAATCGCTCACTCCCTCCATCAATTGATCCGCTCCACATACGCCCGCCAGCCGCCATACTCTGTGATCTCCCGTTCCCCTTCGCAGAGATATGGTTCTCCCAGCACGCCCAGCACGTTTTCACCGTCGTCTAGTATGAGGCGGCCGATGCAGAGGCCGGGGGGGTCTTGTAGCAGGAGCAGGCCCAATCCGTCCGGGGGAACGTCCCAAACTTCGACGGCGATCGCCCGGCCCCCGTCGCGCACCCGCAGCATGGCCGGATGGCGATCGCCAATGCTCCACAGGCGATAGGCAGGCTCCGTTTTGGCTTCGCGGACGAAGGTGGCCCCCACTGCAAGCAGATTGCTATTGAGCGCCAGCCCCCGCATCAGCGTTCCATTGACCGCAAGAGGAATTCGTTGCATAGATGATATTGTGGCTCTCTCCAAGGTTTTCTCGACGATCCCAGCATTTACCCGCGCTTAGGGATTTTTGTTGCAGAATAGCAGACTGACCTCACCAACTCTTAGAAGAACTTTTAGCAGAACTTTTGGCAGAATAGGGCTGACGGGGATTATCCCCACGCGCATTTGTTCTGCAGGATGGCGATCGCCCCCATCGACCCGGCTCACCCTTCAACCAGCTCCTGCTCATTGACCGAATCAATGGGGTTGTCGAAACCTTTGCGACCTGAAACGCACTAGTCATCGGAACCGATTCATTGAAATGCAGATTTTTTTATCATCGTCAATTCTGCTGATGGCGCTGTTGGGCGTGGGAGCCTTCTCCGAAAGCAGCACTGCTGAGGCGCGGATTTTCCAAAATGCTGCGCCACGTTCCGTCTTGGACTCGTCTGCGCTATCCCGCCCAGCCTTCGACCCGCCTGTTCAGATCGCGCAGCTAGGATTTAGCGTGCGGCAGTCTCGCCCCGTCCGCAATCGCATTGGTGGCATCACGCGGGGCGGCCAGGCGTGCAGCCCAGATGGAGCAACAGTGGTGCGGCTGCTGCCCCTAGTGCCGCCCACCGACCCGACGGTTGCCGAGCAGGGCAAGATCAGCGTTGAGCCAACGGTTTCCGAGCAGCCGATGGTGTTTGTATATGTGCCGCAAACGGTGGCTCGGCAGGCGCAATTTTCGGTGGCGATCGCCACAGACACCCCTTCTGGGCGCACCGTAGAGGAAGCGCTCTACGAATATCGCCTGCCACTACCCCAAGAGCCTAGTATTATTGGCATTCCGCTGCGGCCGCTGGACGAAGGACGGCTCTATCGCTGGGTGTTTCAGCTCCAGTGCGACCCGTCGGGCGATCGCTCTGGAGACGCGCTGACGGACGGCTGGCTCCAGCGGGTTGCCCCCAACAGCAGCCTCTCGCTGCGGCTCAACCGCGCCACACCCCAAGAACTGCCCGCCCTCTATGCCCGATCGGGCCTGTGGCAAGACACCGTGACCAGCCTGGGAACCCTGCGAGCCGCCACGCCCGATGATGCAGCGCTGATCGCCGACTGGGACAGCCTGTTGTCCTCCGTCAACCTAGACGACCTGGCGAGCGTGCCGCTGCTGTTTCCCCCCGTGGAATACCGCTCCCTGCAAGAATAAGAGATACAGAACTGTCGTCATTTATGTTTGCTTAGTCACCTGCGTTGATCGCAGGCGTAAAAGAGATAAAAATTCTACCCGGCTGCTCTCCCCTTTTCGACACTTAATATGTCCCCCATTCTCACGATCACGGCCGACCAGATCAATCGCCTGGATCTCTCGCCAGCCACAGCGGCGATCGCCCCCTGGCTGGCTCAGCAGCCCAGCGCCACGGCCCAGCCCAGCCTCCAACTCCAGTTCAAGATCGACATTCCCCGCGATCCCGACGACCCGCGAGAACTGTCGGAAATTCCCGAAGTGCGCCTGTGGTTTGTGCGGCTGGATGCGTGCTATCCCTGGCTGCCGCTGGTGCTGGATTGGGAAGCAGGTGAACTGGGGCGCTATGCGGCGATGCTGGTGCCGCACGAGTTTAGCCGAACGGAGGGCATTCGGTTCAACCCGGAGGCGCTGGAGCTATTTGTGATGAGCAAGATCTTTGCCGTGGCGGACTGGATGCAGCAGCACGGCGGCATCAGCCCCACTCGGCTCAAGTTCATGACCCAACTGCTGGGCTACGAGCTAGACGATGGCTTTTTTGAACTGCTTTGAGTCCGACATTTGAGTCCGACATTTGAGTCCGACAACTTAACACTCCACAGCAAAGCACTCCACCGCAAAGCACTCCACCGCAAAACTTGGCTTTCACCGATTAGTGAAAACGAGTCAGCAAAGCCCCTCAGACCGACCATTGCCTCAGTGAGGATGTTGCCCCTTCTGGATGGCGGCCCGCTCCTTGGCCAGCCGATCTACCGTTTCGCCTAGGGCGGCCATCAGGCTCTTGCGGGTCTGGTCGTGGTCGGTCTGCTCGGCCCGGAGCGCCTGGGCCAGGCGATCGCACTCTACCAGGGCTTGCGCTAAGGCTTGCTGCAAGGATTCCAGCGTATCCAGGCTGGCGATTTTTTGGGCGATCGCCGGGGGCACGTCGCCCGTCAGCTTGGGCAAAGGGCTGCTCTGGGTCGTTTGCAGGCGTTCTTTCAAATCGGCGATCGCCTGCTGCGACAGGTTGGTTTCGGTGCGCCGCTGCTGAGCCTCGGTTTCATATAGCCGCCGCCAGTTGGCCGCACTGCTCAGCGCCTCGTCTCGCTCTTTATAGGCGCTCTCCAGCTTGTGCTGCAAATGCTTAATTTCAGCTAACCACTGCCGGACATCCTGACTCATGACTCAACGGCTCCTCCAACCTGAGTAGTGAATGGGTGAACAAGAAATACGAAGACGAACATCGCCTTGTTTAATCAACGGGCAGTGCAGCATCAAAACCGCAAAGAACTAAAACTAACTAGGGTACACCAATCATCTATCCAGCGATACCCAAAAGCTGGGACAAAACGGGCGGCGGCGGCAGCAGGATAATGACCAGTAGTGTCAATGCAGCCAGCCCCAAAAAGTCGCGCAGGTTGTCCAATTCGCTCACATCATTGAGCGTTGGTGCATCCACCGCAGGTAGTAAAAATAACAGCACTGCCCACAGCAGGAGTTCTTGCTGCACCAGCGACAGCAGCAGCACCAGCAGCCGCGCCACCTGCCCGATCAACGCTCCCATCCGTTGACCAAACATGGCGTGAACAATCTGCCCGCCATCCAGTTGTCCCACAGGCATTAGGTTGAGCGCTGTGATCACGATCCCAATGCACCCTGCCACGGCCACCGGATGCAGCCGCAGTGCCGTGTCTGCTGTAAACGCGCTACCCAGCGCCAGCTTGCTCAACACCGCCAGCAGCAGCGAACCGTGGGGATTAAACGACTCGAACCGGAAAATACCCGACTCGGCAGTGCGCTGAATCGGCTGCGACTGCGCCAGCCCCCACAGCAAGATCGGCAGGCTAATCAAAAAGCTGACCATTGAACCCGTTAGCCCGATGTCGAACAGGGCACGACGATGGGGAACGGGCGATCGCCGCTGGAGCAGCGCCCCAAACGTGCCGAAGGGAAACACCGCCATCGGCGGCACGGGGATGAAGTAGGGATAGGACACGCGCAGCCCATAGCGACGCGCCACCCAGAAGTTTGCCAGTTCCCGCCCGCCCAAAATCAGCAAAATGGCAATCGCATAGGGCAGCCCCGTCAATAGCGTTGGCAGGTTAAAGCTGAGAGTGCTGGCTAGCGGCTCATCTGCTGCCACGCCTGCGGTAAAGCGCTCTGTCAAAATTGCCCCACCCAAGCAGGTGGTGAGCAAGGTAGCCGCAAACAATCCGAGCGATCGCCCCAGTCGTCGTTCGGATTGTTTGCCATCCGCTTGGTCTGCTTGGTCGCGCTGGGCCTGGGCATTAGGCACGAGGGCAAAGAAGGGTTTGCCGTTCAGCCCTTCTTGAAACAGCACCAGGAAGCGATCGCCAAACTGGGCTTCAATATTTTCGCGAATCGTGCGGTAGGCCACCTCCGGCGAACTCCGCAACTGTCCGCGACAGATCAGCGCCTGCGGTCGATATTCCAAATTCTGCAAATAATAGACCGACCAGGGAAAGCAATTTTGCAACGTGGCTTCTTCCTGGCGATCGATCGGGCGCAGCGGCGCTTTGGGATCTGGCTCTGGCTTTTGCGGAGATGGCTCGGCAGCGGACTCGGCCGTGGCGGGGCGAGGCGGACGACCCCACTGCACCAGCAGCCAGTACAGCACCGGGCTAATCAAAAATGGCCCAAACAGCAGCGCTGCGGGAATTCGAGCATCCGGCCCATTCAGCAAAATCCATCCCGTCCAGATCAGCGCAGGCAGCATCATCACCAGCCACAGCAGCCAGATGGGGGTGCGCGTGATGCTGGACACGCTTCTCTGCACGATGTAGTAGGTAAATAGCCCAGTGATGCTGAGCAGCAGCAGCCAGAAAATCATAATGGGCTTCTCGGAAGCAATTGAAAAAACACCTGTGAGCCTTCAAAGCTCTGGTAGACTAAATAGCTTAACTTGCGGCTTCTACGGGTAGATCTCCAGGATACTCTGGATTTCTCGGTCTCGTTAAACACGATTTGAGCGGCCCCAGAAGCGGCGTTTACCCCGGAGGCCCATCTTTTGAGCCGTTTGAGGTCGAGCCTCTATTCAGCAAGGGAAATGGGCAAATCAGCGATGGGCAAAATCCGCATCCCGTCCTTTAGGCTTCCCAGAAGACCAGCCCGTCAATCTTCTATGCCTGCTGCCGACTGTGCCGACTGTGCCGATCGATGCATCGCACCAATGTCGCCAAACCCTGCAAAAGACTCTAGGGAGGCTGCTCCTCGCTGCACCGCGTTGATTTCATCCTTTTATCCCACCAGTTCTGCCCATGTCTGTCGCTGCTCGTCCTGCTGCTACCAAGCCGCCGCGCCCCGTGCTGTCGGATATCTGGGCCTTTGCGCCCAACCGTGATGCTCTTGGCGGCACGGCCTATCTGCTGCAAACGGCGGACGGCAACCTGCTAATCGACTGCCCGACCTGGGACGACACCACCTGCCAGTTCTTGTCAGAGCAGGGCGGCGTGCGGTGGCTAGTGCTGACGCATCGGGGGGCGATCGCCCACGTTGCCGAGCTTCACAAAACTTACGACTGCGACATCCTCATCCAGGAGCAAGAAGCCTACCTGCTGCCAGGGCTGCCCGTCACGCCGTTTCAGCAGGAGCATGAGATCAGCCCCACCGCACAAGTGATCTGGACGCCCGGACATTCCCCCGGTTCCGCCTGCGTATATATCCCGATGCATGGCGGCGTGCTGTTTTCGGGTCGGCATCTGCTGCCCGATCGCCAGGGCAATCCCGTGCCACTGCGCCTGTCCAAAACCTTCCACTGGCCGCGCCAGATCCGCAGTGTGGAAAAATTGCGCGATCGCTTTTCACCCGACACGCTCCAGCATCTCTGTCCGGGCGCAAACCTCGGCTTCCTGCGCGGCCAGCCCACCGTCACCCCCGCCTACGAAAAACTCGCCGCCCTCGACCTCACCACCCTCCGCACCCAACCCCCTGGCTTGTAGTAGCCTTTTCTAGGTTTTTCAGCGTGTTTCAAAATACGCCCTAACCCTCGTTCGGCGAGGCTCACGAGCCGCTAACCCCCAACCCCTAACCCCTAACATCCTTAATACTTCACAAGGATTTTCCCAAGGCGATCGCCCACCCTGGATAATTGAGCAGGCGTTCAGAGACGGAGATTGAGGTTATGCAGGTGAGAGCCGCTGTTGCCCTAGAGGCAGGAAAGCCGCTGAGCATTGAAACGGTGCAGCTTGAGGGACCAAAAGCGGGCGAGGTGCTGGTGGAAATTAAAGCGACGGGCGTCTGCCATACGGACGCATACACGCTGTCGGGCAGCGACCCTGAGGGCTTATTTCCGGCGATTTTGGGACATGAGGGCGCGGGCGTGGTGGTGGAGGTGGGCCCGGAGGTGAAAAGCCTGAAACCGGGCGATCGCGTCATTCCGCTCTACACGCCGGAGTGCCGCCAGTGCAAGTTTTGCCTCAGCCGCAAAACCAATCTGTGTCAGGCGATTCGCGCCACGCAGGGCAAAGGCCTGATGCCCGACGGCACCAGCCGCTTTTCGCTCGACGGCCAGCCGCTCTATCACTACATGGGCACGTCCACCTTTGCCAACTACACCGTGCTGCCGGAAATCGCCCTGGCAAAAATCCGCGAAGACGCGCCCTTCGACAAGGTGTGCTATATCGGCTGCGGCGTGACGACGGGCATCGGCGCGGTGATTTTCACGGCGAAAGTCGAGGCGGGCGCGAAGGTCGTCGTGTTTGGACTGGGCGGCATCGGGCTGAACGTGATCCAGGGCTGTCGCATGGTGGGCGCAGACATGATCGTGGGCGTCGATCTGAACCCCAGCAAGCGGGCGATCGCCGAGCAGTTTGGCATGACGCATTTTGTCAATCCTAAAGAAATAAAGGGCGATCTCGTCGCGCACTTAGTCGAACTCACCGACGGCGGCGCGGATTATTCGTTTGAGTGCATCGGCAATGTCCACGTCATGCGCCAAGCGCTGGAATGCTGCCACAAAGGCTGGGGAAAATCGGTCATCATCGGCGTGGCGGGTGCGGGCCAAGAAATCAGCACGCGACCATTCCAACTGGTGACCGGGCGCGTGTGGATGGGCAGCGC
>NZ_DVEA01000374.1:0-11129 GCF_015295965.1 Thermoleptolyngbya sp. M55_K2018_002 | reverse complement strand
GGGCGCAGCCCGCGAGAAATCCTCCAACTGCGTGAGTCCTACCAAAATCCAAAATCCAAAATCCCCAACTTTGTCCTCCTGCCTGCTCAACAAAGGGAGGCTTTGATGCTGAAATAGAAGCATGGGGCTGACACGGCGCGAATTTTTGCAGCGGAGCAGGGGGGCGATCGCCATCGGTGGGGCGCTCGGCAGCGGCCTGTGGGCCTGGGGCGATCGCGCTGGGCAAGTGCTGGCCGCGCCGACCTCGCGCAAGCTAGCCCTGCTAATCGGCATCAGCCAGTATCCCGAAGCCGTGAGCGATATTCCCCCTGTGAAAGGCGGGCTGCTGCCAGGAGCGCTGACGGACGTGGAAATGCAGCGACAGGTGTTGCAGCACCGCTTTGGGTTTCAGCCTGCGGATATGGTAACACTGACGGATGAGCAAGCCACCTGGGCAGGCATTACGGAGGCATTTCAAGCCCATTTGCTGGAGCAGGCGAAACCCGGCGATGTGGTGGTGGTTCACATCAGCGGTCTGGGCAGCCGAATGCGCTCGGCGACCGATCCCGAGCAGCTCTGGGACAGCATCGTGCCCATCGATGGCGGTCTGCCCACGAGCGATCGCCCCCTGATTGCCGACCTCACCCGCGCAACGCTGGAACAGTTGGTGCGATCGCTCCCCACCTCGCAGGTGTTGACGCTGCTGGATTTGGGCTTCTCGAACCTGGGCACCTCGCTCCAGGGCAACCTCCGGATTCGGGCCCGTCCCAATGCGCCCACGGGCGACCTGCATCCCCAGGAACTTGCGCTGCAAGAGTCGCTGGGCGATCGCCTCCGGGCTGCCAAGGCAACTCTTTCGGGCCCGCTGCCGGGGCTATTCCTCACGGCTGCGGCCCCCGGCCAGGCGGCGCTAGAAGGTCGCTGGAGTGGCTTTAGCGCAGGTCTACTCACCTACGCCCTGACGCAATATCTCTGGGATGCCACCGCAGGCACAGCCCTCTCGACAGTGCTGACTCAAACCAGCAGCAGCATCAAGCGGCTGTCGGGCGCAAACCAAGAGCCACAGGCAAACGGTACGCTTAGCCGCGATGGAACCAGTGCCTATCCGCTTGTGCCTGCGGAAGCCGGAGCCGACGGGGTGATCCTGGTCGCGCCGGACTCTGCCCGGACGCTGCGCCTCTGGGCGGGCGGACTGCCACCGTCTGCCCTCAGCGCCTATAGCCCCGGTTCGCTTTGGGAAACCCTCGGCAGTGCGCCGCAACTGCTGCGGGTGCAGAGCCGAGACGGGCTGACGCTGAAGGTTTTGCCCGTGATCGAGGGCGCGTCCGTAGAGCCAGGACAGCCCGTGCAAGAGCGGGCGCGCCTGCTGCCCCGCAGCGTGGGGCTGACCATCGCCCTCGACAGCAGTCTGGATCGGATCGAGCGGGTGGATGCCACCAGTGCATTTACGGCGGCGAAGGTGTCGCTGGTCAACGCGGGCGAACAGTCGGCCGACTATCTCTTTGGCAAGCGTCGGGCGGTGGAAACGACAGTAGCAGCAGTATCGCTGTCAGAGTTGCCTAATCCAGCCGTGCAGACGGACGTTCCCCCGTCCCAGCCTGTGTTGGAGATGCCTAGTTCACCTGCAAGCCTGGATGGAAAGTATGGTCTGTTTTATCCGGGGTGTGTGCCGCTGGGCATTGAGCCATCCACAGCAGATGAAGCGGTGAAAACAGCGGTCAATCGCCTCACACCCCAACTGCGATCGCTCTTTTCCATGAAGCTGCTGCGGCTGACGGTGAATGCGTCGTCCTCGCGCCTCAGCGTGCGGGCGATTTTGGAACAGATCGGGCCGGGTTCCACCACCGCTCGCCCCCTGCCCATCGTGCAGCAAGAAACCGTCAGCATTCCCAACCGCCTCAGCAGCAAGCGCCTGGGGGCAGCGGTCGAATCCGGCGCACCCGTCCCCGCAGGCAGCACCCTCCGCTACTAGCACCGAGCAGCCGCCGCTGCTGCCCGGATCGAGCCTGACGCTGCCCGCCGATCCCTCTCCGGGCTGGGTCGTGCCCAATGTGCCCGGCCTGGCGGAAATCTTCCTCATTCTCAGCGTGGCTCCCTTTCGCCGGACGCTGGCCGGGCTGCCCATCGCCCCCGGAGCGACCCCCCGACAGGCGATCGCCCTCCCCAACCCCCTCGATGTGGCCCAGTCCATCCTGCAAGACCTGCACGATGCCACTTCTGATGCCACTTCTTCTGATGCCACTTCTACAGACAGCTCTTCCTTAGGCAGCTTTCCAAGCAATTTCCCAGGCGACTTCTATGCCTTGGACGTAACGCGCTGGGCGACGCTGCACCTCATGTACCGGGTTGAAGCAACGGCCTAGCGGAAAGCCAGCGGCTGAGACTGGACGAGACTGAACGAGATTGAGTTCCAGGAAAATTGCTGGCTAATAGTTGGGCTGCGGCCCCAGTTCGCCCAGACGATCGACTGGCCAGAAGCGCACCACCGCCCGTCCGATAATATTCTGGCGAGGCACATAGCCCCAAAAGTGGCTATCGTAGCTGTTGTTGCGGTTGTCGCCGAGCACCAGGAACGAATCCGCAGGAACCTTTTCTGGGCCCCACTGATAATCAGGCGGGGACTGAATATAGTTTTCTTCGATGGGCTGGCCGTTGATCAACACGCGCCCGCCCGTCACCTGCACCGTTTCACCGGGCAGCCCAATCACTCGCTTGATAAAGGCCTCGTTGAGGCTGGGGTTTTGCTGCTTGAGCGCCTCAGTGGGGTTAAACACGATGATGTCGCCGCGTCGGGGTGGGTTGAAGTGATAGCTGATTTTTTCCACAATCAGGCGATCATTTACCTCCAGCGTCGGCAGCATGGACTCGGAAGGGATATATCGCGCTTCCGCCACAAAGGTGCGAATGCCCAGCGCCAGCACTACGCTCAGGCCAATCGTTTTGATCCCTTCCATGAGGGGGCTGTCGGCCTTGGGCTTGGAGGCAGCAGGCTCAGCAGGAGGCGTTTGAGGGGTGGGGGAATCAGATTGACTGGACATCTGCGAGTCTATGTAGTTAGGAGTTGATGTACTTGATGAGGTAAACGATGAGGTGAACTCAGAATCGGGTGAGCCTAGAAATCTGGAGACGGTCTAAGAGGGTGTTTGAAAAGGTATCGCCTGTCATGTTAAGCACTCAGAGACCCCCCTGGTCCCCCTTAAAAAGGGGGGAAACCGTCTTAAAGTCCCCGTTTTTAAGGGAGACTTAGGGGGATCTTGCACGCTTTGCTCCAAACAGCAGGACTTTTCAAATATCCTCTAAGGCTAGGGATGTAACCCAAGTCAGCCGTAATTTCAGACGTATAGCCGTTAAGTACAGCCGTTACGGTTTATGTGGGTTAATGCACAATCATTACGATAGACCACTTTCCAGCAGACGACACCCTTTCTTTCTCCCAGTTTATCCGAGGAGCAAACGTACTTTTTAGCTCTGGCAGAGGCTAACACAGGTGTTCTGTCTGAAAAGTTAACTCCTAAAGTCAACTTTTCAGACAGCCGCTCACAAAATTGGGGACGCGCCGATACAATCGTTTCACAGTCTAAGGGGACATCGAGGGATAGCAGGTAGCGTATGGCAAGTTTAACCACTGCTCCACTGGTCATCCGTCAGGCGCAGGTCTTGCTGCCGGATGGAACGATGGCGCTGCGGGATGTGCGCGTCGAGAATGGGGCGATCGCCCAAATTTCTCCAGACCTTCCCCCAACGCCAGACGACATCCTTATCGACGCAGCAGGGCTGACATTGTTGCCAGGGGCGATCGATCCGCAGGTGCATTTCCGCGAACCAGGGCTGGAGCATAAGGAAGACCTGTTCACCGCCAGTTGCGCCTGTGCCCAGGGCGGCATTACCTCGTTTCTGGAAATGCCCAACACGCGCCCACTGACGATTACCCAGGACGCATTGGACGACAAGCTGCGCCGCGCTTCGGAGAAGTGCCTGGTCAACTACGGCTTTTTTATCGGCGCAACGCCGGAAAATCTGCCCGATCTGCGGACGGCGAACCCGGTCTGCGGCATTAAGGTCTTCATGGGGTCGATGCACGGGCCGCTGCTGGTGAATGACGACGACGCGCTGGAGCGAATTTTCTACCGTGACCTGAGCGACCCGAATTACGAAAATCGGCTGATTGCCGTCCACGCCGAAGACATGGCGAGAATCCTTCAGCGGCGCGAAAAGTATGCCGGGGTGAGCGATCCGGCGATTCATTCCGTGATTCAAGACAACGAGGCGGCGCTGATCGCCACGAAGCGGGCGCTGGCGCTGTCCAAAAAATATCAGCGGCGGCTCCACATTCTGCACCTGTCTACGGGTGAGGAGGCGGAACTGCTGCGGCAAGACAAGCCCGCCTGGGTGACGGCCGAAGTCACGCCCCAGCACTTGCTGCTGAATACCTACGCCTACGAAACTATCGGCACGCTGGCGCAGATGAACCCGCCGCTGCGATCGCCCCAGGACAATGCCATCCTCTGGCAAGCGCTGATGGACGGCGTGCTGGATTTTATCGCCACCGACCACGCCCCCCACACGCTGGAGGAAAAAGCCCAGACCTATCCCAACACCCCCTCTGGAATGCCTGGTGTGGAAACCTCGCTGCCGCTGATGCTGACCCAGGCGGCCAAGGGACGTTGCACCGTTGCTCAGGTGGTGAACTGGATGTCTACTGCCGTGGCCCGAGCCTACAAAATTCCCAACAAAGGGGCGATCGCCCCCGGCTATGATGCTGACCTAGTGCTGGTAGACCTTAGCACCTACCGCCCGGTGCAGCGAGAAACGCTGAAAACCAAATGCGGCTGGAGTCCCTTTGAAGGCTGGGATCTGACGGGCTGGCCGGTGGTTACGATTGTCGGCGGCCAGGTGGTTTTTGATCACGGCACGCTGAATACGGCAGTGCGAGGGCAGGCGCTGCGGTTTGAGTGAGGAAGGAAAAACGAAAAACGAAGAACGAAAAACGAAGAACGAAAAACGAAAAACAGAACCTCTTCGTTCTTCCCTCTTTGTTCTTCCTTCTTCCTTCTTCCTTCTTCCTCCAGCCCCCTTCTGCTATATCGTGAAAAAGGCAGACGAGCGGACGAACCTCGCATGACACTATCGGAAATTGGCGTAGCCGTCGTGGGCACTGGGTTTGGGCAAAAGATTCACATTCCCGGTTTCCAGATTCATCATCAAACGAAATTGGTGGCGGTGCAGCACCGCGATCGCCCCAAGGCAGAGGCGATCGCCCAGGCGCACGGCATTCCCCACGCTTGCCAAACGGTGGAAGAAATAGTAGCCCTACCAGAGGTGCAGGCAGTCAGCGTCACCACGCCGCCGTTCTTGCACTACGAGCAGGCGAAAACCGTGCTGAATGCAGGCAAGCATTTGCTGCTAGAAAAGCCCACGACTCTGTCGCTGGCCGAGGCGGAGGAATTGCAGAATCTGGCCCAGTCCAAAGGACTCGTTGCGGCGCTGGATTTTGAGTTCCGCTTTGTGCCCACCTGGATGCGGCTGGCAGAACTGCTAGCCGAAGGTTTTGTGGGGCAAAAGCGGCTGGTGAAGGTGGACTGGCTGGTGAGCGGTCGCGCTGATGCCAATCGCCCCTGGAACTGGTACGCCCGTAAGGAGCAGGGCGGTGGGGCGTTGGGGGCGCTCGGTTCCCACACGTTCGACTATTTGCGCTGGCTCTTTGGCCCGGCGACGCGGCTCTGCGGCAGCCTCAGCACCACCATTCCCACCCGACCCGACCCAATCACGGGCGAGCCAAAACCCGTCGATTCGGACGATACCTGCCGCGTCTGGCTGGATCTGGCGGACGGAACGCCCGTGCAAATCACCCTTAGCACCGTCACGTTTCAGGGCCGTGGGCATTGGGTGGAGGTGTATGGCGATCGCGGCACGCTGATTCTCGGCAGCGATCATCAGACCGATTATGTCCACGGTTTTAAGCTCTGGGCTGCTCCGGCGGGGCAGTCGCTCCAGGAGGTCGAAATTCCTGATCGCCTCGCGTTTCCCCAAACCTACCCGGACGGTCGGCTTGCGCCGTTTCTGCGGGTGGTGGATAGCTGGGTGCGGGCGATCGCCCAGGAATCGTCACCCATGCCCACGCTGGCCGATGGGGTCTATTCGCAGCGGCTAATCGACCGCACCCACGAATCCCATCAAAAAGGGGGCTGGGTGAGCCTGTAGTGACCCGTCCAACCCCCCTGATTTGTCATAGCAGGAGCGAACTAGCGACGAACCTGCCCCTACCGGCCGCTAAAGTTGCTGCGACCGTGGTCAATTCCAGAGCCAGTCACGCTGCAAAAACTGCGGCTGACCGACGTGCCGCCGCTGGTCTGGATGTTGCAAGTGCCAGACGCAGAAACCGTGCGATAGCCCATCTCAGAAGAGCGGAATTGGTTAACCTGAAGTTCCACCGCACCCTCAAAGTTGCTTCGCACCGTGCCAATGTACTCGACGTTGAAGCGCCCACCCGTGAGGCTAAAGGAACCGTCGCGGTTTTGGCGACCAATCACTAGCTGAGACTCGCCGGAGCCGTTGTAGCGGGCGTTGTCGATAGTGCCCGTGCCGCGAAATACATCGTTCGTGGGCGTGGGGGAGGGTGCAGGAGAGGGGGCAGTGGTGGAGAGGTACTGGCCAAAGACCCAGCCTTCGCCGCCCCGCTCGCCCACCACAAAAGCCCAGTTGCCCTGGCGGCGGATAATCTCGACGCGATCGCCACGACGGAGAACGAAGGTGACTGGGAAACTGGTGCCTGGGCCGCTGCGAACGTTTAGATCATTGACCGTCACTGTCGCAACTTGGGCCAGTGCAGCCGTTGCTGCAATGACCAGGGCTGAGCACGCTGCAAGACCACCTGCGATCCAGTGTTTTACACGCATATGAATCATCAATTCCTGTTTTTGAGACCACAACAAAACGAACGCTAACGGTTCGATAAAAGCGCAGTAGAATTTACCCAAAATCAACGCTTGTTACACAACGCTTGTTACACAACACCTTCACACCAGCGCATACGCTGCGTTAACGTCCTGCGTGATGCAAGCCGACTCTTGTGTTTGATAAGCGGCTTGATAAACCTGAAGCTGATCCTAAACGCTTAAACTTTACCAGATTTGCCCAAAATCACTTCAAGAAATAGAGAAAAATTTCCTTAAGAGCTTCGTTCTCCAGCAAATTCCCGGCAAGTCTCCGATCAAGATAAACCAGCATCATCGCACAATCTCTTTTGCATCCTCTGTTTTCTTCACCTCTCTTCTGACGCAGTAGCGATTGTGAAACAGATTTAAGCCGAAACAGATTTTAACCAATGCATTGGGTAGCGCCAAAAGTATCGGTTCTAAGGGATCGGCTCAGGGATTGGCTCTATTGACGATCGCCCAGCCAGAATGCCAAAGATAGAACAGCGCAACGCGATTTCTTTTGGGCGATCGCCATCATCTCTTTGTTCGTACTGTTTGCACTGTTTGCGCTTTTTGCACTGTTTGCGCTTTTTGCACTGTTTGTACTGTTTGCACTGTTTGTACTGTTTGCACTGTTTGCGCTTTTTGCACTGTTTGTACTGTTTCTTCGCCGATACTCCGCATGTATTTGTCAAAATCTGACTTCAAGCTGGCTCGGTCTTGCCCTACGAAGCTTTACTACCACAAACTGGGTTATCCTTCGGTGCAGGCCGGCAGCGAGTTTTTGGAACTGCTAGCAGAGGGCGGATACATTGTGGAGGCGATCGCCAAACTGCGCTTTCCAGACGGAGTTCGGGTGCAAGCCGAAGCAGACCCAGAAGCGGCAAATGCAGAAACGCTGGCGCTGCTGAACCGTGCCGACTCCATCACGCTGTTTGAGGCGACCTTATTGTGCGATCGCGTCGTGGCGCGGGCCGACATTTTGGTGAAACGGGGGCGACGGATTGACCTGATCGAAGTCAAGGCCCGATCCTTTGACCCCACCGAGTATCAAAAGCGCATCGCAGAAGGAAAATCCAGCCTGTTTTCGCTGGCGGCCTGGCGCGACACGCTCGAAGATGTCGCGTTCCAAATCCACCTGCTGCGATCGCACTTCCCCGATTTCGAGATTCGCGCCTTTCTCATGCTGCCCGACAAAACCAAACCTTCCGCCATCGACCAACTGCATCGCCAGTTTCAAGTACGGCGTATTCCAGTAGATGCAGGCTTTTCGCAGATTCAGGTCGAGTTTTTGGGCAACGAAGCAGCGCTCAGCGCGGCCAGCTTTCTGATCCAGATCGACATCACCGCCGAAGTAGAGGCGACGCTGCCGGCAGTTCGTGCAGGCATTCAGCAATACACAGCGCTGCTTTGGCCCAGCTTGCAACGGGCCGAACCCGCCCTGTCGATCAGTTGCCGCGACTGCGAATATTGGGTCGAAGACGAAGCCCCGCTCAACGGTTTTCGCCACTGCTGGGGCGACCTAGCAGACGTGTCGCCGCATCTGCTAGACCTGTATCGCGTCGGCAGCCTGGGCGATCGCGCTAATGAACTCATTCAGCAGGGCAAGGTTAGCCTGTACGATGTAACGCCGGATCTGCTGGTCAAAAAAGACGGCTCCATGAGCGCCTACAGCGATCGCCAACTGCGCCAACTCCATCACACCCGCGAAGACACCGAGTGGGTTTCGGCAGAGCTAGCGGACATTTTAGACAGTTTTGACTATCCGCTGCACTTTATCGACATGGAAACCTGTGCGCCTGCCATTCCCTGCTACAGCGGGATGCGCCCCTACGAAACGATCGCCTTTCAGTGGAGTTGCCACACGCTGACCGCACCCGATGCCGAGCCGCAGCACGAATGCTGGATCTGCACCGAAGATGAATTTCCCAACTTTGCCTTTGCCGAATCGCTGATGCAGCGCCTCGGCAGCACGGGCACGCCCTTTATGTGGAGCAAACACGAAAACACCGTGCTGCGAGAAGTACTGGAGCAAATGACCCGGCGCAGCTATGACAACCCTGCCCTGCGCGACTGGCTTGGCCACACCGTCAAGCTCAACGGGGGCGATTGCGGCCGCCTGGTCGATCTCTGCCAGCTAACAGAAAAGCATTACCTCCATCCCCAGATGCGCGGCAGCACCTCGATCAAAGTCGTGGTAGAAGCGATCTGGCGCACCAATCCAGCCCTGCGCGATCGCTTTCCAGAATATGTCCGCTATGACGAGACCGGCCGCCTGCTCAGTCCCTACAAAGCACTACCCACGCAGTCGATCCACGGAGCGGCGATCGCCGTCACCGAAGGCCCTTCCGCCATCCGCGCCTACCGCGCAATGGTTCACCATACTGAGGGCCCCTGCGACCCCGCCACCCGCGACCAGTGGAAAGACCTGCTGCTGCAATATTGTCAGCTTGACACCGCCGCAATGGTGATGGTCTGGTGGCACTGGGCGGGACTGTTGCGGGGGAAAGAGAGAAGAGGGTGAGGGAAGAACGAAGAACGAAGAGGGAAGAACGAAGAGGGAAGAATGGGGTTTTCGTTCTTCGTTTTTCGTTCTTCATTTTTCATTTTTTCTACAGCACCCGCAGTACGCTAGGGATCTCCGCCACGCCCTCAAAGCCTCGAATCTCTGCCAGGGCTTTGCGGAAGTTGCCCTCGCGCACGTCATGGGTGACGACGACGATTTCTGCTAGGTCGTCCTGGAAGCCGATTTGCACCACGGATTCTAGGCTCACGTCATGATCGCCAAAGCAGGTGCCCAGTCGCCCAATCACACCGGGCATATCGCGGGTCAGAAAGCGGGCGTAGAAGCGGCTGACGACTTCATCCATCGGGCTGATGGTGCAGTAGTGCTGATGGATGCAGGCCAGCAGCGGATGCAGGTCGGCAGTGGAATGGGGCGACGTTTCGCCTGAAGTTTTCGCAGAGGTCTTCAAAATCGCCACAATGTTTTGGATATCCGACACGACGGCGCTGGCAGTGGGCCCAGACCCCGCGCCGCGACCAAACAACATCACCTGCCCCACCGGATCGCCCTCAAATAAGATGGCGTTGTAGACATCGTTGACGCTGGCGAGGGGATGGCTCTTGGGCAACAGCGTCGGGTGGACGCGCACTTGCAGATGGTCGGTCGCGTCGCCGGGGGCGCTGGGTTCCCGCAGGGCCGTAGCCAGCAGCTTGATCACAAACCCCAGGCGATCGGCGTAGGCGATGTCGGCGGCGCTGATACTGCGGATGCCTTCGCAGTAGACTTCGGGCAGCTTGATGCGGCCGCCAAAGGCGAGGGAGGCCAGGATAGCAATTTTGTCGGCGGCATCGAGTCCGTCTACGTCGGCGGTGGGATCAGCTTCGGCATAGCCCAAGCGCTGGGCATCCGCCAGCACTGCATCAAAGTCTGCGCCTTCGCGGGCCATGCGCGTCAGGATGTAGTTGGTCGTGCCGTTGACAATGCCCATGACGCGGTGGATGCGGTTGACGCTGAGGGATTGTTTCAACGGCTGAATGACCGGAATGCCGCCTGCTACGGCCGCCTCGATCATGACGTACACTCCGGCAGTGCTGGCTGCATCAAAGATTTCGTCGCTATAGCGGGCAATGACGGCTTTGTTGGCGGTGACGACGTGTTTGCCGTGGGCGATCGCCTTCAAAATGAGCGATCGCGCTGGCTCTAGCCCGCCAATTACCTCCACCACAATGTCAATGTTTGGATCGGTGACGATGGCTTCTAGGTCAGTAGTCAGCAGGTCGGCGGGCAGATCCACCGGGCGCGGCTTGTCGAGCGATCGCACGCCCACTTTGCCAAGCTCGATTTCCTGCACCAGCGGATGGCGCAACTCCGGATTCAGCAGAATCTCCGCCGTCCCCGCACCCACCGTTCCCAAGCCCAATAGCCCAATCTTGAATGCCACAGTTCTCGACCCGTGAAAATCATCTTCCCCCAATTGTAGGAGGGAATGTCTGCGCGGGTGAGGGCGGCTTCTGAGGTGTGTCGCTTTGAGTTGCACTTGCCCAATTTACACAAGCTCCGGGCGGTTATCTCTTGACAGGTCGAGATTATATGTATATACATACTTTATGGACTAGATTTCGTCTTCCTCCAATTCGCAGTCTGATTCGGCATTGTTTGACTCGACATTGTTCTGATTTGGCACTGAATGACAAACCCGAATTTCAGTTCAAACCTCAATTTGAATG
>NZ_DVEA01000010.1:0-11130 GCF_015295965.1 Thermoleptolyngbya sp. M55_K2018_002 | reverse complement strand
ATACTAAGCTTGCTTCAGGCTAATCTATCCATTTTTTAATCATGCAACAAAGCCGTTGGGAATTGATCGCATCCGCAGCATTAGCAATAGCTTAAGAACCTTCTCTAGAGCCGACAAAGATTACAAAGTACCGTTTGATATTCATGAGGGACTGGATAGCACTATTCTGATTCTGAAGCATCGACTGAAAGCCAATGACGAGCGCCCAGCCATTCAAGTGGTGACTAATTATGGCAATCTTCCCGATGTTGAATGTTTCCCAGGGCAGATCAATCAGGTGTTTATGAACCTCTTGGCCAATGCCATTGATGCGCTGGATGAAGCCGCGCAAAAGAGGACATTTGCTGAGTTGGAATCCTTGCCGCAGACCATCACCATCCAAACCACATTAACGCAATCCAATGCAATCGAAATTCGGATTCGAGACAATGGGAACGGCATTCCTGCGGCAATCAGAGACAAGATCTTTGATCATTTGTTTACAACCAAAGGAGTCGGTAAAGGAACGGGGCTGGGCTTGGCGATCGCCCGTCAAATTGTCGTCGAAAAGCATGGCGGCAGCCTGGAGGTTCAATCCGAGGTGGGCTGGGGGACGGAGTTTTGCATCCGGTTGCCGATGGGGGCCAAGCTGCCGATAGGGGTCGAGTAGCACATCACAGCGGTTCATCGCAGGTTAATCCACCCATTTGCGCGTTTGGGGGCGAGTGCCAGTAGATTGAAGAGAGCGTCCCTTGATTTCACGTCATGACGGCTCCTGCTCTGAAACAAGACACCATCGCGGCGATCGCCACAGCAATCGTTCCTGCTCAAGGCAGCGTGGGCATTGTGCGCCTGTCGGGGGCTGAGGCCGTGGCGATCGCCCGTATCCTATTCCACGCGCCAGGGCGACAGGTGTGGGACAGCCACCGCATTCTCTACGGCCATGTGCGCCAGCCCCAAACCCAGACAGTGATTGACGAGGCGCTGCTGTTGCTGATGCTGGCTCCGCGCTCCTACACCCGCGAAGACGTGGTGGAGTTTCACTGTCACGGCGGCATGATGGCGGTGCAGCAGGTGTTGCAGGCTTGCTTGGACTGTGGGGCGCGGCTGGCAGAGCCGGGAGAGTTCACGCTGCGGGCCTTTCTCAACGGGCGCATTGATCTAACGCAAGCCGAGAGCATTGCCGATCTGGTGGGAGCGCGATCGCCCCAGGCGGCCCAATCTGCCCTCGCCGGCCTGCAAGGAAAGCTTGCCCAGCCCATCCGCCAGCTTCGGGCGATCTGCCTCGATATTCTGGCCGAAGTGGAAGCCCGCATCGACTTTGAAGACGACCTGCCACCGCTGGATGAAGCCCTGATCAAAACCCAACTGTCGCAAGTTCTCGCCCAAGTGACGGCGCTCCTCGACACGGCAGACCGGGGCGAACTGTTGCGGAGCGGGCTAAAAGTAGCGATTGTCGGTCGCCCGAATGTCGGCAAATCTAGCCTGCTGAATGCCTGGAGCCGGAGCGATCGCGCTATTGTGACAGCGCTTCCGGGGACGACCCGCGACGTGGTTGAATCGCAGCTCGTAGTCGGCGGCATCCCCATCCAGGTGCTTGACACTGCTGGCATCCGCGAGGCCGAAGATGTGGTTGAGCAAATTGGGGTCGCGCGATCGCGCCAGGCCGCCCAAGCCGCCGATCTGGTATTGCTCACCATCGACGCTGCCCAGGGCTGGACGGCCGCAGACCAGGAAATCTATGAGCAGGTCAAGGGGCGATCGCTGATTTTGGTGGTGAACAAGGTTGATCTGGTGGCTGGGAATGGCGGTGTGGCGGCGTGGGGAAGCGATGGCGCTGTCCCACCTCCTCCGCTCGCTTTGCCCACGGTGTACACTGCTGCCGCCCAAAATCACGGCATCGAAGCCCTGGAGCAAGCAATTCTGACCATTGCCCAGGCCGGCAAGCTGACGGCTGCGAACCTCGACCTAGCCATCAACCAGCGCCAGTCTGCCGCGCTCACTCGCGCCAAAACAGCCCTCCAGCATGTGCAAGACACCATTGCTCAGCAGCTCCCGCTGGACTTTTGGAGCATTGACCTGCGAAGCGCCATCCAGGCTTTGGGTGAAATCACGGGCGAAGACGTGACCGAATCTGTCCTCGATCGGATCTTTAGCCGCTTTTGCATTGGTAAGTGAGATTGCTTTTGGATTTTGGATTTGCGATTTTGGATTGGCGGTTTTGGAGTGCCAGTCAAGCGTTTTCGAGGTTTCTAGCGATTTCATCCGTAGCGTCGCGTTTGCGGCTCATTTCCAGTGTCCTGCGGCAATCCAAAATTCCTGAAACGGCTACTGTCCAACCGTTTGCACCGGAGATATGGGCTGTCCCTGCATTTGCTGCATAACGTGCTGCTGGAGCATTTGCTGTTGCAGGAGTTGTCGCTGGGATATGGGTTGTTGGCGCAGGGGTTGTTGGAGCATTTGCTGCTGCATCATCCGCTGTTGCGCCATCTGCTGCTGGGCCATTTGGTATTGCGCCATTTGCTGGGGAGAGAGCGCCTGCGGTGGAATCTGTTGCGGAACTAGCTGTGGGATCGGTTGTGGAATGGCTTGCGGGGCGATCGCCTGCATGGGCTGCGCGACGGGCTGGGTGTCGGGCGCGGCAGAGGGGTCTGCAATTTGGAGCATGGGCTGGGCGGGCTGATTGGCGGCCTGGGCGATCGCTGCTTCTAGGTCAGTTTTGATCTTCTCTACCCGTGGCTCATACAGCGCTAACAGGCGTTCTGCTTCAAACATGGCGCTGGTGTTGGGTGGCACCTGCTGCAACCGCGCCAGGCCTGCTTCCCAGGTGGCGACTACTGCTTCGGCCAGGTCAGGGCGCTTCTGATGAATGGCGTGCTGCTGCCGCTCCCAGGCCAGCTTGAGCAACTGCTTGGCTTCGCTGAGGCGCTGTCCGGCTGCCTCTTCTTGCTGAAGCCGGGTTTGCACTAGGGCTAGCTGATCTCGGTAGTCTTGGAGTTTGGCGGTGGCTGTCGCATAAAACGGGCTGGCAACGGGTACAGCCTCAAGCTGCTGAATCGCGGCTTCCCACTGGTTCCGAATCAACTGCCAGGTCTGGAGGTTGAGAACCGGAGCCTCGCTGGCCTGGGTAGCGGCGATCGCCCACTGCTCGGCTTGCCTCAACCCATTCAGCACCTCGTTTTGCTGCTGATATTGCTGGCGCAGTTCATTGGATGTTGACCGATGGCGCGACCAAATGGGTACGGTGTCCAGCAGGTTGATCGCCCCAGTGAGGTACTGCTGGGCGGCGGCCAGGTCGGGCGCAGCAGGAGCCTGTGTCACGACGGTAAACGACTTGCTGCCCAAAGATTTTGCCGTTTCCAACTGGGGGCACGCGCCGAGGGTGCAGGGCTGCGTCAGCACGTAGCTGCCTAGAGCCAGCCCGACGGCTCCAATGCCCGCTATCAGCAGGCGATGATCTGCTCCTGCCTCGACACTCTTCTGAGGACTTTGGTGAGGAGTCTGGGCAGATTTGGGGGCTTGTGGAACCGCTTTTTGAACAGCGTGAACAGATTGAACAGGGGGTCTGCTGGTGGTTGGCGGGATCGGCGGAGCCTTGGTGCGGGCAGACGGCGCGACAGATGCGGGCTTGGGAATGGGAATAGTGACGGGTGGAGCAATTGCCCCGGTTCCCCCAATGGCGCTGGCAGCAACCCCCGATAGCACCGGCTTTGGCGGTGTCTGGTTGAGCGAAAACTGGCGGCGCACGTAGGGCTTGGGCTGACCGACAATCCGCAGGTATAGCCCCACTTGCTGAATCGAGCGAATCTGGAGCGCGTGGATGCGGGCTTCGAGAAGCTGCAACACCTGGCGCGGGTTGAGCGACATATCGGTGCGGTGGTTGCCCACCACCAGCAGGCGATCGCCCTGGAGGGCACAGCGCACCGCAACTGCCAACTGGCGCTGGCGGAAAAAGGCTTCCAGTGTGCGTCCTAGCTCTTCGACAGAGAGGGATAACTCGGCTGCGGACGGGTCGGTCGTGCGATCGCTGGGGGAAAGTGTCGCCTGCATAGTCGCCTGAATAGGTTGCCTGGATGGGTTGCCTGGAGAAACCCTGTGTTCCTAGCGGAAACTGGTTCTAGTGAAAACAATGGACAAACCCATGCTGGGGTTTCCACCTGCCACTAGGGCTTCTCCAAGGTTTATCTAGGGTTTATACAGATATTCTTCCCAGCGATCGCACCTCCGGATCATTCACGGAGTAGAATCTTGGGATTCCCTAGCTCAGGGTGCTGCCACATCCGAGACAACCGTGAGCCGCCAGCCCGGTTTCACCACCTGCCGCGATCGGGCGATCGCCAGACAATCGTCCGGCAAATCTTCGGTAATCACCGATCCAGCGGCAATGGTCACATCGGCTCCCACCGTCACAGGCGCAACCAAGACGCTGTTTGACCCAGTTTTTGTGCGATCGCCAATGACCGTCGGATGCTTCTTTACGCCGTCGTAGTTAGCGGTGATCGTCCCTGCGCCAATGTTCACTTTCGTACCTAGCGTTGCATCACCCAGATAAGATAAATGCGCGACATTCGTGCGATCGCCCAGCGTAGTTTTTTTTAGCTCCACAAAGTTTCCAATGCGGCAGCCGTTGCCGACCTGCACCTGTCCCCGCAGGTGCGCGTAGGGGCCAATGCGGGTGTCTGCTTGCACGGTGCTATCCGACACAACGGAATATAGCACCGTCACGCAATCGCCCAGCGTGCTGTTTTCGATCAGACTCCCGGGGCCAATGCGGCTGCCTGCACCAATAGCCGTCTTACCGCGCAGGTGACACTGGGGTTCAATAACGACATCTGGGCCAAGGGTGACGGTATCATCGATCGTGATACTGGCCGGGTCAATCAGCGTCACGCCCTGCATCATCCAGGCGTTCTTTACTCGCGTTTGCAAAATGTCATAAGCAGCGGACAACTGCCGTCGATCGTTAATCCCCAAGATTTCCTGATAATCGTCTACATCCACAGCCATGACGGGTGACATCATACTCACCACATCTGTCAGGTAATATTCCTGCTGATCGTTATCGGCGGTCAGCTTGGGCAGCGCTTCTGCGAGGTCTGCCCAGCGAAAACAGTAGACCCCGGCATTGATGCGGCGGTTTTGCTTTTGGGCAGCCGTACAGTCCCGATCTTCTACAATTTGCGTCACGCGGTTGCTGCCATCGCAAAACACGCGCCCGTAGCCTTTCGGTTCTGGCAGATGTGCCGTCAGCAGCGTGGCCGCGTTGCCTGCTGAGCGATGGGTGTCCAGCAGGTTCTTCAGCGTTTCCGGGCGCAGCAGCGGTACGTCGCCATTCAGCACCAGCACATCGCCTGCAAAGCCGTCGAGATGGGGAATGATTTGCTGCACTGCATGGCCCGTGCCCAACTGTTCCCGCTGCTCTACAAACTCCACCCCTGGAACCGCGCTGAGAGACTCCCGCACGCGATCGCCCCCATAGCCCACAATCACCAACTGGCGGTCGGGCTGCACCGCTGCCAAACTGTCTAACACCCGCTCCACGAGCGATCGCCCGCCCAAATCGTGCAGCACCTTCGGAAGGTCTGACTTCATTCGCGTTCCCCGGCCCGCCGCCAAAATTGCTACCGCTAACATGCTGCCTAGCTTTCTGTTTGTCACCTGAGTCTCTGCTTGTAACCTGTGTGATTCAGCCTTCATCGACTGGAATCCAGAGTGCATCCCACTTTTGTAAACCTCAGCCTAAATCCCTCTCCCAGAGCGGGAGAGGGACTTTGAATCCGGCTCCCCTTCTCCCGTTTTGGGAGAAGGGGTTGGGGGGTGAGGGCGAATTTGCATAACTGGGATGCGCCCGGAATCCAGCTTCCCAATCCCACAGTTGGGAGTATACCGCGCTTCGGTCGGTGTATTTCTCGGTGTATTTCTGAGAACTCCCTCAAGCGCTATTGAAGAAACAGATGAGGAGACGGACGACCTGAATCACGCTGTGTCGATCTGGCTCTCGACAGACTGCAAAAGCGCGATCGCCCAGAGTCGGTGCTTCCAGATGAGGGCGATCGCCCTACTGCCAAACCCCCCAATCCAAAATCCAAAATCCCCAATCCAAAATCCCCACTCCTGCCTCTGTTCAAGACTTCGGTATAGTGAAAAATGCACGTTGCGTTTCTCCACGGTTCACCCATGATCGACATTCCCAAACTGCTCGCCCAGGAGCTATCGCTTAAGCCGTTTCAGGTGGAAAATGCGCTGGCGCTGTTTGCAGAAGGGGCGACCATTCCCTTTGTGGCGCGATATCGCAAGGAGCGCACGGGCGAACTAAACGAGATTCAGCTCAGGGATCTGGCCGATCGCCATGCCTACCTGACGGAACTGGAGGAACGCAAGCAGACGGTGCTAAAGGCGATCGCCGACCAAGGCAAACTCACCGACGACCTCCAGGTTCAAATCGAGCGGTGCTTATCGAAAACTGAGCTAGAAGACCTGTATTTGCCCTATCGCCCCAAGCGCCGCACCCGCGCCACTATTGCCCGTGAGAAGGGGCTAGAGCCGCTAGCCCAGTGGATTGAGTCGTTGAATCAGCCCAACGCGCCCCAGGCGGATTTGGCCGCTGAAGCTGCGAAATACGTCAATGGGGACAAAGGCGTGAAAACGGCCCAAGAGGCTTTGCAGGGCGCGTCGGACATTCTGGCAGAGGCGGTAGCTGACCGAGCAGAACTGCGATCGCACCTGCGGCAATTTTTTCTGAATTCCGGCAGCTTCGAGTCGCGCATCAAGCCCGACTTTCCCGAAGGCAGCACCAAGTTCGAGATGTATCGTACCTACACCGCGCCCGTGAGTAAGATTCAGCCACATAACCTATTGGCGCTGCTGCGGGGCGAAAGCGAGGATGTACTGACGCTGAACCTGACCTTCGACGAAGACGAGGTGCAGAGCTATCTAGAGCGCGAAGTGATTCGCACCAAGGCCAAGCCCGTGCGCGAGTTTTATCAGGCGATGCTGCGGGATGCCTTTGTGCGGCTGATGCAGACCTCCCTCACCAGCGAAGTGATTGCCGAGAAGAAGCAGTGGGCTGATATCGAATCCATCAAAACCTTTGAGGCAAATCTGCGGGAACTGCTGCTGGCGGCTCCAGCGGGCATGAAGCCGACGCTGGCCATTGACCCCGGCTTTCGCACGGGCTGTAAGGTGGCGGTGATTGACCAGACGGGCAAGTTTCTGGAATATCAGACCATCTTTCCCCACACGGGCGAGGGGCAGCGGGAAAAAGCAGGGCGATCGCTCCTTGACCTGATTCGCAAATACCAGATTGAGCTAATCGCCATTGGCAACGGCACCGCTAGCCGCGAAACGGATGCGTTTGTGAATGAAGTGGTGAAGTCGCTTGATCACAAACCCGTGAAAGTAATTGTGAACGAGGCTGGCGCATCGATTTACTCTGCCAGTCAAGTGGCAATCGCCGAATTTCCCGACCTGGATCTGACCGTGCGTGGAGCCGTCAGCATCGGCCGCCGATTGCAAGATCCCCTAGCAGAACTGGTGAAGATCGACCCCAAGTCTATCGGCGTTGGGCAATATCAGCATGATGTGGACCAAAAGCTGCTCAAGAAAAAGCTGGATGAAACGGTCGAAAGCTGCGTCAACTACGTGGGCGTAGACCTGAATACTGCGTCAAAAGAACTGCTGAGCTACGTCTCTGGCATTTCCAGCGCTGTTGCCAACAATATCGTGCAATATCGCAACCAAAACGGCGCGTTTCGCAATCGCCGCGAACTGCTAAAAGTCTCTAAGCTGGGCCCCAAAGCGTTTGAGCAGGCAGCCGGATTTCTCCGCATCCGCAATGGCGACAATCCGCTAGACAATACGGCCGTCCATCCTGAAAGCTACGGTGTAGTAGAGGCGATCGCCAAGGATCTCGGCATCCCGCTAGATCAAGTGACCAAGGCAGGAGAACGGCTGAAAACCCTCTCTCTCCAGCGCTACGTCACCGACACTATCGGCGAACCTACCCTGCGCGACATCCTTGCAGAGTTAGAAAAACCTGGCCGCGACCCGCGTGCCCAATTCACCTACGCCACCTTTCGCGAAGACATTCAGGAAATCGGCGATCTCAAGGTTGGCATGACGCTCGAAGGCGTGATCACTAACGTCGCAAACTTTGGCGCGTTCGTGGATATTGGCGTTCACCAAGACGGTCTAATTCACGTCTCGCAGCTGGCCGATCGGTTTGTCAAAGACCCGAAAGAAGTCGTAAAAGTGGGGCAGATCGTCACCGTGCGTGTGCTAGAGGTGAACGAATCGCTGAAGCGCATCAGCCTGTCGATGCGTTCCGAGGTAAACGACAAGGCAACCCAGCAAACTGGGCGATCGCAGGAGGGCGCTAACTCCCAAAGGCCGAAGCCCGTTGCCCAGTCCAGCAACCCCAATCTCTCAGCTTCGGGCGATCGCCCCTCCACAGCAGCAACGCTAGACGACTTGAAAGCGAAATTCGGCCGCAAGCGGTAGACCATACCTGAAAGCCCCTGTCCTGGCCAAATTCGCCCGGTCTGATAGGTACGGATTCAATTTTTCATTGCTCAGAAGCCAGAGCGTTTGGCAGCCAGGATTGCAACCTGATTGTAGACATATACCTTGAGCGCCGGGAAAAATTGGTGACAGTCTTGCTCTAGGGCAGTGTAATGATCGTGCAATACGCAAATGCTGGAGGCGAGGAGGGGCGATCGCCGCGATCGCGCTGCCATGCGCTCCAGAATCATCTCGATACCCGATACTTGCTGATAGGCAGTCAGCCAGTCGCCCGCTAGCATAAACGGCAGCGCCCGCTGGAGCGACGGCGGCAGCAGCGCTTGATAGTGCTGCAAATCGGCATAGACCCCCTGCACAAACTCCTCCAGCGTCCCTACCCCATAGGTTTGCCAGTGAACCGCTAGGAAATGGTCGTAGAACACATCCACCAGCACCCCCGCCAGTCGGCAGTAGGGCGGCTCTACCCGCGCCTTGCTCTGGCGGACGATGGGGTGGCGATCGGTGTAGGTGTCGATCTGGCGATGGAGCGCAATGCCCCGCTGAATGGTGGGATGGAGCGAGCGAACGTCTGCTCCTTTGAGGAAATCGCCCGCTAGGTTGCCGAGACGGGCCAAGGGGTCGGGTTCGGAGAGCAGCAAGTGGGCGAGGTAGTTCATGCTCTAGGGCGCAATTGGCTCAGCAGCGTGGCCGCCAAAATCACCCCACCCCCCAGCCAGCCGCGCAGGCCCCAGCGTTCGCCCAGCCACCAGAAGGCAAACAGCGAGGCAAAGACGGGTTCTAGCGTGTAGAGAATGGCGGCTTCGGTGGCGGAGAGGTGGCGCTGGGCGCTGGCCTGGGTCCAGGTGGTGAGGGCGGTGGCGAAGAGTCCCAGGTACAGCACCACGGCGGCGCTGACGATGAGGGCGGCGGTTTGCGAAGCGATGTGCGGGGCGGCCCACAGGAGACTCAGGAGGGCGATCGCCATCACTTGCACCGTCGTCAAGGCTGTCGCGCTGTAGCGCTGCACAATTCGCTCCATTCGCAGAATATACACCGCCCAGCAGGCCGCGCAGAGCAGCACCCACAGATCGCCCACCCCCAGCGCCCCACCCTCCCAGGACAACAGCCCCACGCCAGCCAGCGCCAGCCCTGCGGCGATCGCCACCCGTATCGAAATCTTGCGCCCCAGCAGCCGCGCAAAAATCGGCACCAAAATCACATTCAGGCTGGTAATGAATGCGGCCCGATTGGCCGGAGCCGTTTCCAGCCCGATTGCCTGCGTCAAAACTGCACTAAACATGAGGACGCTCACCCCGATGCCGTCCAGAATCAGTCCTTTGCTGAAGTGCGATGGGGGGGGCACTGGAGCGACTGCCAGCGACACGGAACGCAGGCGCATTCCAACAACAGGCAAGAGGGCGATCGCCGCCACCACAAACCGCGCCATCACCAGCACCGACGGCGATAGCGTCCCCAGCGAAGTCTTAATCAGCGGAAAGGTAGAACCCCAGATGACATTTGATAGCACCAGAATAAAAATGCTCCACTGCCGAGCCGTTATCTTTGGCATCCTTGGCATGACCAACGAACTCCCCCCTCTACCCCTACCCTACCCCCTCTACTCTATCCCTAGTGCATCCGAACTCTACCTAAAACCCATATCTAGTGTCATCATATAAAGACCCTCTGGGTCTGTTGAGTTTCTGTCGCATTTCTACAGTCCGCATGACCTACTCGCTCTCCGCTGCCAAGCTGCAAAGCTATTACCGCTGTCCGCTCGCCTACTACTTTCGCTATGAGCGCAAGCTGCCGGGGGCGGCGTTTTTTAGCTCCGCAGCGCTGGGAACGTCGCTGCATCAGGCGCTGGCTCAGATTTACGACGACTGGCATTATCAAGACCCGATTCCCCGCTTGGACTGGGTGGAATATTGCTGGAATCAGCATAGCAGCGGACTCACGCCAACTCAGGTGAGCGAAGGTCGGCGCATCCTGCAACGCTACTATAACGGCTTTATTGCAAATCAAAGCGCAATTCGGCGGCCGCTAGCGGTAGAAGGGCGCATCCAGGGGACGCTGCGGGTGCAGGATTTGGAATTTACGCTGTCGGGTCGCTATGACCGAATCGACTGGCTGGAGGACGGGCTGGAGCTAATCGACTATAAATCCAGCAAGGACAGTGAGGCGCTATTGCCCGATGAAATCGATTTGCAAATCGGGTTATATTACCTGGCACTGGAGCAGCGCTATCAAAAGCACCTGAAACAACTTAGCTTATTGTATCTGCGGACAGGCGAGAAGGTTAGCTACACAGTCACGCCCGACCATCGCCAGCAGGTGGAGTCGATTATCGGCGAACTAGCGCTGCAATTGCGGCAAGACCGTTCCTGGACTCCGTTTCCGGGTGAACAGTGCAATCGCTGCGCCTATGCCCGCTATTGCCCCGCCGCCCGCGCCAATCCCGAACCGCTGCCCGAAGAGGCCCAGCCAGAGCCGGGGTTGCAGCTTGTGCTAAGCCTGTGAGGTTGTTGACCTGGCCGCGCTGCTACGGAAACATCGCGCAGGGCGATCGCTGGCTTCGGCAGTTTCAGGGAGCGCGATCGCAGTTTGCCTGTGTGCTGGGGTTTACCGAGACGGGGCTGATTCCGGGCATTT
>NZ_DVEA01000008.1:0-11193 GCF_015295965.1 Thermoleptolyngbya sp. M55_K2018_002 | reverse complement strand
GTGGCTCGTGGGGCGATCGCCCCGAATCCCGCCCCTAGTTCCCAACTCTTGCCGCAGGTTATTTGCTCAACCGCTATTAACCCCAATAATTCTGAATACCGGGCAGCACTAGACTTGGGCTGTCCGATTTTTCATCGTTCTGACCTGCTGGCGGCGCTGATGCAGGAATATCGCGGCATCGCTGTTGCGGGCACCCACGGCAAAACCACCACCAGCAGCATGATTGGCTATCTGCTGCTGCGGGCAGGGAGTGACCCAACCATTGTGGTCGGGGGTGAGGTCAGCGCCTGGGAGGGCAATGCGCGACTGGGGCAGGGCGAGTATCTGGTGGCCGAAGCAGACGAGTCGGATGGGTCGCTGGTGAAGCTAGCGGCTGAAATTGGTGTAATTACTAACATCGAGCTAGATCATCCCGACCACTATGCCACGGTGGATGAAGTGGTCAAAACCTTCCAAGCCTTTGCGGATAACTGCAAGGTGCTAGTGGGCTGCTGGGATTGTGACCTGCTGCGGGCGGAAGTGCCGCCCCATATTAGCTATAGCCTCAACCCTGCTTCGGGGGCTGATTATACGGTGGATCAGGTGATGTATGGAGCCGCAGGGACGACGGCCCGCGTGTGGGAGCGGGGCACGCTGCTGGGTACGCTGAAGCTGACGGTGCTGGGTCGCCACAACCTGAGCAATGCCCTGGCGGCGATCGCCGTGGGTCGCCATCTCAACCTGGAATTTGACCAAATCGCCACGATTCTCAAGAGCTTTCAGGGGGCTCGTCGTCGGTTCGAGCTGCGCGGCGAAGCCAACGAAATCCTCTTTATCGACGACTACGCCCACCATCCCAGCGAAATTCAGGTGACGCTGGCGGCGGCGCGGCTGCGGGTCGAGTCATTTGCCAATGAGCAGCGGCGTGTCGTGGCGATCTTCCAGCCCCACCGCTATAGCCGCACACAGGTATTTCTGGAGGAATTCTCTCGGTCGTTTGGCGATGCCGATTTGGTGATCACCACCGACATTTACAGCGCAGGCGAAGCCAACCCCAGCGGCATCACGGGCGAAGACCTGGCAGCGGCGATCGCCCAGCACCATCCCAACGTCATTTACCAGCCCACGCTGAATGACGTGTCCGCCTTCCTGACCCGCGCCCTCAAGCCAGGGGACTTGGCGCTGTTCCTGGGTGCAGGCAACCTAAACCGGATCATTCCAGAACTGGTGTCTGCCCATCAAACCCTGGAAGCCCAGACCGCGCTGGCAAGCTATCAGTCTGCCTAGAAGTCTGCTTGAAGCTCTACTCAGTCTGCCTAAAACGGTCGTCTTCCAGCAGCACAGCGGTCAGTTCTGGGGTCGATGCTAGGGTCAGTGCTGGGCGCGTCTGGCGCAGATTCTCGCAGGGGTGCTTTGGGCCCGGTTCAATCCGGGTTTAAACTGAAAAGCGGCATGATCAGGACGGTGCAGCAAGAAGCCGTCTGCTGTTCTGCCGCGCTCGGAGTCTTGTCCCGGGGTCTTGGCCTGGGGTCTTGACTCGGAGTCTTGTGCGCTCTAGCGTCTGCACTGCGTTTCCTCAGGTTATGACATTGGCCAACCCAGTCCCTCAGCCCAGTTTTGAGCCTCGCGTTCCCTTCACGCCCATTGGTGCGACCTGTGCGGTTCGCCCGATGGTCTCTCTGGCCGGGTTCACATCTTACCGAGTCGGTGGGCCAGCGGAATGGTTTGTCTCGCCGCGCACCGTGGAGGATTTGCGGGCATGCTTTGCCTGGGCAACGGCGGAAGGGCTGCCCCTCACGCTGCTGGGGCTGGGGTCCAACCTGCTGGTGAGCGATCGCGGCTTGCCAGGATTGGTCATTTGTACGCGCCATCTGCGCCTGACCCAGTTTGATGAAGAAACTGGACGGCTGACGGCGGCCGCGGGAGAGCCGATCGCCCGTCTGGCCTGGAAAGCAGCGGATCGAGGCTGGGCGGGGCTGGAGTGGGCCGTGGGCATCCCCGGCACCGTTGGCGGCGCAGTAGCCATGAACGCGGGCGCACACCAGGCTTGCACCGCCGATATTTTGGTAAAGGCTCAGCTGGTGACGCAAACGGGTGAAACGCAGGAACTCTCGCCAGCGGATCTAGGCTTTCGCTATCGCACGTCCATTCTTCAAGGCGACACCAGCCGTTTGGTGACGCAGGCAACCTTCCAGCTTTGCCCTGGTGCGGGCGCTGCGGTGGTGACGGCTGAAACCCGCACCTGCCAGGAGCGCCGCCACGCCACCCAGCCCTACCATTTGCCCAGTTGCGGCAGCGTCTTTCGCAACCCCGAACCGCGCACGTCGGGCTGGTTGATCGAACAAACCGGGCTAAAGGGCTTCCAGATTGGCGGGGCGCAGGTGTCGCCCATGCACGCGAACTTCATTGTGAACCTGGGCAACGCCACTGCCAGTGACGTGTACCGCGTGATTCGCCATGTCCAGGAAAAAGTGTTCCAGCGTTGGGACATTGCGCTGGAGCCAGAGGTGAAGATTTGGGGAGAGTTTTAGCGGTTCACAAACGCTAGGCAGTGTCTTAAAACTTTCTAGGCCGTTGATTGCCTTCAGTCGATCCCCCTAAATCCCCGCGCTTACGCGCCGCTTCGCTAGAAAAAAGGGGGACTTCCGGAGTAGCTCGGTTCGGTTCCCCACTTTTTAAGGAGGGCTAGGGGGGATCGAAGGGTTTTAAAACGCGCCCTAGAACCCGTCGGGATCGGTCGGGGCGATCGCACTCTTCAGCGGCGACGGCAACTGTGGGTTGTTTGCCCCTGGTAGCCCGTTGCCCAGATCAGGATTTGCCGTGCGGATCTGGCGCATCAGCGTCGCCATCTCGATCGCGCTCATGGCGTAATCCCAACCCTTATTGCTCTTGATGCCCGCTCGCTCCAGCGCTTGCTGCATCGAGTCCGTCGTCAACACGCCAAACACAACCGGCACCCCCGTTTGAAACGAGGCAGCCGCGATGCCCTTCGACACCTCGCCTGCTACATAGTCAAAATGCGGCGTTTGCCCTTTTATGACTGCGCCGATGCAGATGATCGCGTCATAACGGCGAGTTAGCGCCAGTTGCCGCGCCACCTGCGGAATCTCAAAAGAACCTGGCACCCAGGCATAATCGACCTGAGTGCCCTGCGGATCTGGATCAATGCCGTGGCGCTTCAGGCAGTCCTGACAGCCCTCCAGCAGCTTACCCGTCACTAAATCGTTGAACCGCCCAATCACGATGGCAAAGCGCAACGACTCGGTTTGGGTAAACGTTCCCTCAAAAACGGCCATGAATTTACCAGACTTGGTTTCTATACCACGAAATAATTCAGCACACCGACCACAATCACCAGCGCCACCCAGGCAAAGGAACCCAGGAATAGAAGCTGCTTGGACTGATCCCAGTTGCGGGGCGAAGCGTAGGCCACAGGCACTCCCACCACCATCACAAACGACAGCAAGACCAGAGCGGCAAGCGCAAGCTGGAACAAAATGGACATCGCGTTTCCTCCCAACACAGCTAAAGATGAAATGTTATAAGGCAGACTAGAAGCAAACCCCGTGCCCCAATAGCCCCAGTAGTAAAGCTATCAGAAATTGAACCCTCATGGATCTCATCCTCTGCCATACCACGGCTGATTTCGACACGCTGGGTGCGGCGGTCGGGCTGTCGCGGCTGTGGGCGGGGGCGAGGATTGTGCTGACCGGGGGCAGTCATCCTGCGGTCAAGGAATTTTTGGCACTGCACCGGGATGAGTATGCGCTGATCGAGCGGCGGGCCGTGAACCCGCAAAATATTCGGGCGATCGCCGTAGTAGACACACAATGGCGCGATCGCCTCGGCAAAGCAGCGGAATGGCTAGATCTCCCGGTAGAAATCACCGTTTACGACCATCATCCAGAGGGCGGCGGCGACATTCCTGCCAAAACGCAGCAGATCGAAGCTGTCGGGGCAACCACGACGCTGATTGCGGAAGCTTTGCAGCAGCGCCAAATTCGCCTCACGCCTGCGGAAGCAACGGTGATGGCGCTGGGGATTCATGTCGATACGGGGTCGCTGACCTATGACCATACCACCGTGCGCGATGCGGCGGCGCTCACCTGGCTGATGCAGGAGGGTGCGACCGTGCAGGCGATCGCCGCCTATGTGGAACCGGGTCTGTCGCCCCAGCTTCAAGACTTGCTGGCGATCGCCCTCGATCAGCTCCACACCGAAACCGTGCAGGGCTATCGATTGGCGTGGGTGCTGCTGCCCACGGCAGACTATATTCCCGGCCTGTCCAGCCTGGCCAGCCACCTGACCACGCTGACGGAAAGCGACATGCTGCTGCTGGCGGCGCAGTATGGCCAAGTTGAATCGGGCGGGTCGGAAGCACGCCTGAACGAGTCCCGTCTGACGGTGATCGGGCGCAGTCGCGGCGCAGTGGCAGACCTGGGGGCCCTGTTCAAGCCGCTGGGTGGCGGGGGGCATCCCACGGCAGCGGCGGTAACGCTGCGAACGGGCGATCCTCAAGCCACGCTAACGGAACTGGTGCAGCGGCTACGCACTGCAATTCCAACCCCGCCCACGGCCCGCAGCCTGATGTCGTCCCCCGTCCGCACCATTCGTCCCGATGTCACCATTGCCGAAGCCCAGCGAATTCTGTTGCGCTACGGGCATTCTGGTCTGTCGGTGGTAGACGAGCAGGATCGGCTAGTGGGTGTGATTTCTCGCCGCGACCTGGACATTGCCTTTCACCACGGCTTTGGGCACGCCCCGGTGAAGGGCTACATGACGACGAATGTGAAAACCATCACCCCCAGTACGCCGCTGCCAGAAATCGAATCACTCATGGTGACCTACGACATTGGGCGACTGCCCGTGCTGGAGGACGATCGCCTAGTGGGCATTGTGACGCGGACGGACGTGCTGCGGCAGGTGTGGCAGCAGCGGGAAGCCGAGGCGCTGAATAGCACAACCAGGCGCGGCGGCCTGTGTCCGCTGCCGGAGGCGATTTGGGAGATGCTGGGCGATCGCCTCGTGCCCGCCCTGTGGGACGTTTTGCGAGACACGGCCGACCTAGCCGCAGCGCGAGGCTGGCAGCTATACATGGTAGGTGGGTCGGTGCGCGATTTGCTGCTGCAAACCGACGGGCCGCTGCTGTTGCCAGACATTGACCTAGTGGTAGACGGCTTTCACCAGGCGGCCGACCAAGCAGCAGGTGTAGAACTGGCGCGATCGCTCCAGCAGCAGCACCCCGAAGCCCGCCTCCAGGTTCACGGCAAGTTTCAAACCGCCGCCCTCACCTGGCATCACCATCCCCAGCTTGGCTCGCTCTGGATCGACATCGCCACCGCCCGCACCGAATTTTATCCCTATCCAGCAGCCAATCCCGAAGTCGAAGCCAGCTCAATTCGCCAGGATCTCTATCGCCGCGATTTCACCATCAACGCAATGGCAATTCGCCTGACCCAACCACGCCGGGGAGAACTGCTCGACTTCTTTGGCGGCATTTTGGATTTGCGCGATCGCCAGATTCGAGTCCTCCACGCCAACAGCTTTATCGAAGACCCCACCCGCATCTATCGAGCGGTGCGCTTTGCTGTGCGCCTGGGGTTCACCCTCGACCCGCAAACGGAGGCGCAAATTCGCCATGCGATCGCCAGTGGGGTCTATTTCCGCATTCAAGAAGAAATGAACCGGGCCCCAGCGCTGCAAACCCGGCTACGGCGCGAACTCAAGTTCATCCTGGAAGCGCCCTACTGGAAAGCGGCAATTCGGCAACTGGCTGACCTGGACGCGCTGCGCTGCCTGCACCCCGCCCTGACGCTGGACGCAGAACTGTGGCGGCAACTGCGCCTGGGCGATCGCTGGCTGACCCGGTTTGACCCCGATCATCGGCTAGAACACTGGCTGCTGCTGCTAGAAGTGGCGATCGCCCACCTGCCCCCCGATGCCCCCACAGACGCACCGGAACCTGCTGCACCCAACGATCCGTCTAGCGTCCGCGAGCGCATCGCCGCTGGACTCCAGCTTCCTGCCGACAGCATCCAGCGCCTCGCCAGCCTGCACGCCGTTGAAACTGCCCTGGATGACTTTGAGCAGTCAATGCACCACTCTGCCGAACCGCTGCGTCCCAGCCAGATCGTGCGCCACTTCGCCGCCTATGACCTGCCCACGCTGGCCCTGCTAACAGTTCGCAGCCCGCGCCCCCGCCGCCGCCTAATCTGGCACTATCTCACCGTCTGGTCGCAGGTAAAGCCGCCCCTCGACGGCAACGACCTCAAGCGCCTTGGATACAAACCCGGCAAGCAGTTCAAACCCATGCTAGATAGGCTGTTGGCGGCGACGCTGGATGGCGAGTTGCAGGGCGACCCAGAGACCCTGCGCCAACAGGCAGAGCATCTCTTGGCTCGCCAATTTCCCCAGCGCTAGCGCTGCAAACCGCTGTAAATCGCTGTAGACATAGGAGCATCCCGATCACGGTAGGATGGTTGGGAATGGTGAAGTATTCTAAACAACACGGCGGCTGTCCTTCACAAGCAATCCATGTCTATCCTCTGGAAATGCCTACCCAACAATCCGCAGTGATCCTCCCCACAACTCCGCCTATGACTCCACCCAACGACTCTGGCTCCAATTCCATTACCCCATCCGACCGCATCGATGTAGAGATGAACGGCAGCGGGGCCAGCAGCCATAGCAACCCGTCGCCCCCGGAATCATCTCAGGCAACGCTTCAAGAAACGACTCAGGCAACGACTCAGACAACGACTCAGACAACGCTCCAAGAAACGACTCAGGCAACATCCCAGAAGCCGCCCCAAAAGCTACCTCAGGGGGCGATCGCCAACACAGCAGGGGGAAAGCCAAAAACAACGATTATCGTTTCGCCAACCTCTGCGCCCCCATCGTCTGGCAAGGGCAGACAGGGCTGGCTAATCGCGTCGCTGCTGCTAACCTCTGTGGTTGCCGGGCTGGGGGGTGCGGCCTTGGGCTGGGCTATCCGTCACCACTCTCAAAATCCTCATGCCGGAGAGCCACCGGCGCTGCTCGATCCGTTCGTGAATAATGAGCAATCCTTTCCGCCGATCGAAGGCTGGGTGGGAGATGACCCGGTCAGGCGGTATTCCCCAGAAGCTTTTTCGGAAGAGGTGCGACCCGAAGCGCCATCTCATACAGCACCGATCCGAGAACGACAGTTTCAAGAGTCTCCTCCAATCCAGACCCGCCGCCAAATTCCAGAAGAGTTTGCCGATCCGTCAGGTCTTCCCCCAGTCGAGGAACCGGCCTGGGCCGCTCCAGATACAGTGCCCGTGGAGCCACCTCCTCAAATTTCACAGCCCCCGGCTCCTTCCCGCTTTTCGTCTGAGCCTGCTCCGCCTGAACCTCCCCCTCCTGTGCAAGCGCCGCCTCTCTCAGAGAGCATCCACAAAACCAAACCCAGTTCCGACATACCCGAACCCCCTCGACAAACTCAGTCCGTCGAAATCCCGGTTCTGCCAGCCCCCTCGTCGCCGTCCTTCCCCTAGCCCCTCCGGCCCCTGCCTTTTTTGGACTGCTCAGAGAAAGGGAGCCATTGCCACAAGCTAGCGGCTCAGGACATCACAACGAGTAGATGCTCTAGAGCGAGGGTTTTTCGCGGGTTATTCTGTTAAACGATTGAAAAATCGGGAATCTTAAGTAGTGAGATCCACCGCCAGATTCAGCACATCCCAGCGCTGGCCTTCCTAACCTGGATCGAGAGTGTGCTAGTTATGTCCTTAGACTTTTTGCCTCGCAGTGGCCGCTTTAGCTGCTCTACTTCACCGCCTCGCCATCCATTTATAAGCCTCCAGTTCAAGCTCATGTTGGGCTTTGCGCTGGTCAGTGGGCTGGTTTTTGTCGGGTTATACGGCTGGCTTTATAGCAAAGCTCTAAATCGGGTGAGGGAGGGGCTAAGGCAGGACATGGTGAATACGCTGGACGGGGCGATCGCCGGTGTTGATGCGACCGAGTTTTCCCAGCTTTCCCAGTTACCTGTGCCACAGGGCGAGCCAGTGCCCGCCTCAAACCCCCTCTATCAGCGCCATCAAGAATGGCTGATCCGAATTCACAACGTAGAGCCACGGGCCAATCCCTATACCCTGGTGAAGGGAACCAAACCCTACGAAGCGCTCTGGATTGGGGACAGCCTGCGAGTCTTCCAGCCGGAGAACGCCACAAGCTTTCGGGAAGCCTACCTCGCCACACCGGACAAAACGCGCCTCTATCAGGGATTTTCGGAGGTGACGCTGACGCTCTTGCCCTACACCGACTCTTGGGGAAGCTGGATTTCTGCCTATGGCCCGATTAAAAATGCTGAAGGGCAGGTGATTGGGCTGCTGGGGATCGATTTTCGGGCTGACGAGATCCAAAGTGTTGAACGAGACATTCGCAAAAGCTTGGCAATCGCCTTTGGCAGCACCTATCTACTGCTGCTGGGGCTGGTGGTTCTGCTGGCTCGCTCTTTTACACGACCGATTATCGACCTGACCGATGCCACCGAGCAAATGAGCCAGGGCGAATACGATCGGGCGCTGACGCAGTTTCATCGTCGCTATGTGCGAGATGAGATTAGCCAACTGGCAAGCAGCTTTGAGCGGATGGTAGAGCAGGTGCAGCAGCGCGAGGCAGACCTGGCGAGTGCCAACAGCAACCTGGAAGAACAAGTCCGGCAGCGCACCCAAGAGCTAGAAGAGAACAACGCCCACCTTGAGCAAACCCTGCGAGACCTCAAGGCCACTCAGTCGCAACTGATTCAAACGGAAAAGATGTCGAGCCTGGGGCAGCTTGTGGCCGGTCTGGCCCACGAGATTAACAATCCCCTGAGCTTTATTCAGTCCAATTTGCTCCACGCCAAAGAGTATATACAGCATCTTCTGGAAATGCTGCACCTTTATCAGTCACACGTCCCTGAGTTGCCTGCTGCTTGTGAAAAGGCAGAGGATCTAGGGCTGGAATTTATCCAGGAGGATTTACCTAAGCTGCTGGGGTCGATGCAGGCAGGGACGCAGCGGATTAGCGAAATCGTGCGATCGCTCCGTGTGTTTGCCCGGTTGGATGAGTCTGAGGTAAAGTCTGTTGATCTACATGAAGGGCTGGACAGTACGCTGCTGTTGCTCAATAGCCGCCTCCGGGGCACTCCTAGTCGAGCAGATATCCGCATTGTTCGGGAATACGGAGATCTGCCGCTTGTCGAGTGCTACGCCGGACAGATTAACCAGGTGTTTATGAACCTTTTGAGCAACGCAATCGATGCTCTGGAGGCGCTGCGAGAACAGGCGGATGGTTCACGCAGTGCCGCTGGGCAGGATCATTCCCCGGCATACTGCATGGACTGGGCCAAGGATTTATTGCCAGAGGAACAAGACGAGATTCCCACCATCTGGATTAGAACCCGGCTGGTCGAAGGGAATCGCGTCTCGGTGTGCATCGCAGACAATGGAATTGGCATTTCGACGGACGTGCAGCAGCGGATCTTTAATCCCTTTTTCACCACCAAACCGGTGGGGCGCGGAACCGGGCTGGGGCTATCAATTTGCCACCAAATCATTACCGAGCGTCATGGGGGCACGCTGAAATGCAACTCATCTCCGGCTGAGGGATCAGAATTTTGCTTTGAGATTCCGCTGAAGCTGCCTGCCAACCAGCCCCAGCAGACCCAGGCTTAGGCTTAGGCAGGGCGATCGCCCTTTTCATCGCTTTACCCCCGACACCCAGCCGCACGAAACTGCTCCATCAGCACTGCGGGCCAGGTTGGGGCGATCGCAGGCGGCCGCTGGGAGGCATAGACCTGCATATTCCCCGTCGGCTCGACCGTAGCCAGAAACTCGCTTTCGTAGTCTGACACGGGCACTTGCCGCAGGAGCGATCGCGCGGATTGGGTATTGCTGGCTAGCAGTTGCCCATCCACCACCTGCCCCACCGAAAACTCCAGCGGCGTGTTGTATATCTCAAATGGCACGGTTACGGTTTCTTGCTTGCTGTAGCGCACTAGGCACACCCGCCCCGGCACCGCCGACGGAAATACCGTCATGAAGTAGTGCGGAATCATGTCCCACTCTTTTTCCCAGGTTCCCAAAAACGGTGCAATGTCCGGGTCTGTCTGTGCCCAGGCTTGTCGATAAGCAATCAGTTCTGAGGAAATCGGCGACCCCACCGAGCCAATCTTGCCCAGGCCCAATAAGTCCAGATCGGACTGAATCCGCTGCTGCATCTCGGCTTCTGCCTGACGGAGCGCGTCGTCTGCAAGCGGCGATCGCAGCGGCGCGTCTACCGGATTCAGCACCACATCGTCCGGCACCCCATCGGGGACAGGAGCCTCTACGTCTGGCGTGGAAGTGGTGCAGGCCATGGCCGCGCCCAGTCCCGCTGTCATCACCAGTGCGATTGCCCACTTTGCTTGCATTGCTCGAAATATCACTCGTTTCACCATAAACCTCGTAACCCAGACAGTGAGATTTCTTAGGGTCTTTACTTATTAGGTCTACAATTTTCAGTGCCAAGTTCCGCACAAGAAAAAGCCCCGCCTCACCAACTGGGAAGCGGGGGCAGACAGTTCCGTTTGAGAGAGAACTTTGGTCAAAAGAAGCTTGAGTAAGTCAGGCGAATAGATGCGATCGCCCGTTCCACTCAGCAGCTAGTAAGGACGCAGCACGCCGCGCAGTTCGCCGGCCCGGTTGCGCGTGGTGTGAATATCAAGATAGAGATTGCCGCTTTCCAGCGCTTGCCGTTGTTCTGGCGTGAGGGTGTATTCTCCCGCAAAGCGACCGTCGCGATCGCCCCTCATCGTCACCGTCAGCGCGTACTGGAAAGGGCCGTTGGCTGTAGGCTCGCCCCGATGAATATGAACCGCTGAGGTGATGTTGGGGTTGGGCGGATCGGTGGGGTCAACGGTATAGTCGCGCAGGGGGCCGGCCAGGTTGCGAAAGTCGCCCCGCCCCAGCTCATGCGCAACCTGCAGTGCCCCCTTGGGCGGTGCCGACTCATCGAAATAGATTTCGCTGTAGCACTCGTCGGCCACGATGACGAAGCCATGCCGGTCGGCCAGTTCGAACAGCCGCTGCCACGTTGCGTTCGGGGTGATGTCCCCGGTGGGATTGTCCGGTGAGCAGACGATGAGCATCTGCGTGTCCGCCCACACCGAATCCGGCACCTCATCCCAGGCATGGCCGCCCTCGGGCCGCCGGTTGACGAAATACGGTCGCG
>NZ_DVEA01000202.1:0-2030 GCF_015295965.1 Thermoleptolyngbya sp. M55_K2018_002 | reverse complement strand
GGCTGTTCGGGCAAGGGCTGCGTCCGTCCCAGCGGCAGGCCCAGCCAGCTCAGCGGCAAGTTGAGCGGAAAACTCCACTGATGCGGCGCAACAAAGACCTGGGCAGTGCGGAACTGCCGCGCAAACGGCCCCACAAACACCTTATGCTCAAGCCCCGACACCGTTGGCAAAATGATGTACTGCACGGCACCATGCTGGACTTCTAGCTCCCGCAGCAGGCGCACGCATTCTCCCGTAGGGGCGATCGGCGCGTAGACCAGCAGCCCGCCCGCTGCCAGCCGCACCACCGTCATCCGAATCGGCACCACCACGTAGAAAATGCCCTGGACTTGGTCAAATGTCCAGACTGTGTCTTTCACAATCTCGGTTCGCAGGGTGCGCCGATTGCCGTAGGGATAGAGCGGCACGAGGGGCCAGAAGGGCCAGCGCCAGTCTGACGAATTTTCAGACGAACCTTCAAAAAATACGCGCTGCGGCAGGCCTGAGGCCGGTGCTGGCTGCCCGCCGCCGCGTCCATTCAGAGTGGAATCATCCACAGTTGTTAATCCAGCAATCAAAAAGACAGGGATAAGACGGAAACCTCCATCCTATCCCTATCTAATCGCCAAACCAATCGCTTTAGCAATTCTGAGCCGCGTTTCTAGATGACTCCATGCTGCCTGAACCAGCCCTGCATCCGCTGCCAGCCATCGGCCGCTGCTTCGGGGCGATAGGTGGGGCGATAGTCGGCATGGAAGCCGTGGGGCGCTTCGGGATAAACAATAATTTCGCTGGGCGCGTTGGCGGCCTTGAGGGCAGACTTCATTTGTTCCACGCTGTCCAGCGGAATGCCGTCGTCCTTTTCGCCATACAGGCCCAATACAGGAGCCTTGATGTCTGCTGCCACATCCACCGGGAATTGCGGCTGTAGCTCGGTCGGCGTGCCCACCAGACGACCATACCAGGCAACGCCCGCCTTGAGTTGGGGATTGTGAGCGGCATAGAGCCAGGTGATGCGCCCGCCCCAGCAAAAGCCCGTGATGCCCAGTCGGGTTGGATCGCCGCCAGCAGTGGCTGTCCAGGCTGCGGTCGCATCCAGGTCAGACATTACCTGAGCATCAGGCACCTGGGCCACGATGGGCCGGATCGCGTCGATATTGGGAAGCTGCGTCACGTCGCCCTGGCGCTCGAACAGACTGGGGGCGATCGCCAAATAGCCCAGTTGCGCCAGCCGACGGCATACGTCCTGAATGTAGGCATGGATGCCAAAAATCTCCTGCACCACCAGCACAACAGGAAAGCCCGTGCCCGTGCTGGGCATGGCTCGATAGGCGGGAATGTTGCGATCGCCCACGGGAATCGAAACGAACCCCGCTGTCAGGCCCGCGTCGCTGGTGGTAATAGTTTCAGCCGAGATGGGACGCACAGCCACCGCAAAGCCTGCCGCCAAAGTGCCCAGCAGCAGGTCGCGACGACGAATGCCCAGCGGCAGACGAGAGTTGGAGGCATTAGGGGACATAGGCTTGAATTAAGTTTTGTAAACTGCGTCTGGGTGGATTGTACCGCCTTGGGGGCGATCGCCCGAATCCCTCTCCAGATAGACAAAACTCGCCCCCTGGAAACCTGGCATAAGCATTGCTTTAAGACTTTCTAGGTCGTTGATTGCCTTGAGTCGATCCCCCTAAATCCACCTTAACAAAGGGGGACTTTAGACTTTCTAGGTCGTTGATTGCCTTGAGTCGATCCCCCTAAATTCCCCTTAAAAAGGGGGACTTCCGGAGTGGCTCGGCTCGGTCCCCCCCTTGTTAAGGGGGGCTAGGGGGGATCAAAGGGTCTCAAAGCAAGCCCTAGCTAATTAGCCCAGAGCGCAGCGCCAGCACCGCCGCCTGAGTGCGGTCATCGGCACAGAGCTTATTGAGAATATTGCGGACGTGGGTTTTGACCGTGCCCACCGTAATGAACAACTGCTCGGCGATCGCCGCGTTGCTGTAGCCCGCCACAATGAGCTCCAGAATTTCCAGTTCCCGCTCGGTGAGTGGAGAATTTTCCAA
>NZ_DVEA01000218.1:0-11198 GCF_015295965.1 Thermoleptolyngbya sp. M55_K2018_002 | reverse complement strand
GCGAGTGATGCCCGTGCTGGCGGGCACTTGGGGACGCTCGGTCAGCAACCGCCCACCGCTCGAAACCCAGATGCAGGCCATCCGCCAGTCTGCGCCCCAGATCAACGCCATCAGCCACTTCGCGCTGTCCTGGCAAGACCCAGAGGGCGATCGCACGCGCAAGTCTTGCCGATTGCCTTAAGATGCCCGGATTAGGATTACCTTAGCCAGAGAGACTTCTAGCTCCCTGCGCCTGTTGGGTTAAATGCACCAACTCCGGCAGAATTAGCGCGTCCATTGCAAGGCGAACCGCATTGCTAGAGCCAGGGAGAGAAAAAATCAGCGTGGTGCCGCGCAGTCCGGCGGTGGCGCGAGAGGCGATCGCCCGCGACCCGATTTCTTGATAACTCAGCCAGCGAAAGACTTCGCCAAAGCCAGGGAGCGTCTTGTCCAGTAGGCTTTCAATCGCATCATAGGTCGTATCGCGGGGAGCAATGCCCGTGCCGCCGTTGAGGAGGATAGCGGAAATATCCGGGCGATCGCACAGTTCCAAAACTCTGGCGCGGATTTGGTCGGGTTCATCCGGCAAGATTTCGTAAGCCAAGACGCGGTGTCCGCTGGACTGGAGGCGATCGCTCGTCAGTTGGCCGCTGCGGTCAGTTTCCGGCGTGCGCGTATCGCTCACCGTAATTACGGCACAGCCAACTGACGGCTGTTCTGTATCTGGGTGGGGAAGCGCTGCATAATTCATAGATGCTTTAAGAGTCCCCAAAGTTCTGTAAAGCCTAGGACTTAGTGAATCCGAGTCCATGCTCTTCAGCGTAACGCTCCATGAACCGCATAAATCGGTTCCACTCGTCTACGCTCTTAATCACGTAGACCGCCTCAAGTGCTGCTGGCTGACCATTGATAAACTTTGCCTTGACCTCACGGGTGACTAACTCACCTTCCTCGTCGAGCAGGTACATCCCTGTAATATCTTCGGTGCTCTCCACACTCAGGGCTTTGGGGTTCTCAAAGTAGAAAGTAGCTGTCCCGTTGGTGCCGTCCTTGGAACGGGTCATCCGCACATCGGGAACGACCTCTTCTGTGATCCCCCTAGAAAACTGGATTTCAGCCATAACCTCTCCTTTACAAACTGTTACCGTCGGCCTAATATTCCATCTTCGCACGGTAACAGCCCACTAAAGCAGCAAGCCTTCTAATCGCGTGCATCTGTGCTTGTGCATCTGTGCTTGTGCATCTGTGCTTCAGTCAGGGAACTCACCAAACAAAGAACTTCAGGATTTATGCAGGGAGGCAATTTTTCGTAGGGGCCGCCTACAAAAAACTGTCCAAAATCCCGAAAACTCATCGCTAGCGCACAAGTCCTGTGAGATCGCTAACCTTACCCAAAAAACAAAACAAGGAGTCTGAACGTATGATGCAGCTTTCCGATCGCAGTCTAGAATCCTCATCTCACTCCATGGCCGGCGCTTCTGACAGCAATTCTGCCGATGCTTCGAGGTGGATTGCTGGTCATAGCGCAACAGCGTGGGTGTATCAGTTTTTCTCTGCTCGATCGCCCATCTCGCGAGAGGACATTAGTAGAGTTGTCTATTTCCACTTCGTCCTAGACTTGTTTGAGACTTTAGTTTGCGAAAAAACGATTTCCCTCAGCAGACTCGAAGAAGTCGTGCAGCAATACCCGCTACAAGGGGGACGGCGATCTGTGGATTACCACGATTGCCTAGCAGCCTATCAAACGCAATATCTCAACAGCGATGGGGTTGCAAACTGGCGATTTCGCGAGATCTATTTTCATAGCTACGAAGAAGCCTTGTTTGTGAAAAGTGTGCTGGAGAATCAAGGAACCCAAAGCGCGTCTCGCATTCTGGTTGCCTTGCTGCTGCTCACGTGTCGCTATCGGAATTGTCTATTTCGTGGAGAAGTCAGTTGGAGTACGCTGCCACGTCGAATCCCGATTCTCAAGTCAGCAAGCCATCTGCTCATGCAATTTCTAGATCGCTGGCAAGACAGGGTTCCAGAAAACTCAGCAAACCCTTGACGTAGAACTGTACTTAGTCCAGGTAACTGCACTTAGTCCAAGTAACTGCATTTAGGCAAAGGACTTCCCACAGCCGCAGGAGACGCTCAAGACGCACTCCTGTTTAACAGGATTGCCGACGGGCCAATGATCTGCCAGCGGGCGATCGTTGGCCCTTTTATTCTGGCTTTAGTGAGTAATTTGGCTTTGGTGAGCAGGTGAAACTACCATCAAACTCTGTTAAACCGGTACACTTGGAACATTCCTTAGAACGTTAACCGTTAGAACGTTAATCGTTAGAAAATCGTTAGAACATTGATACGTTTGAAACGAAGCATCGGCTTTCCTCAAGTTTGCACTTTCAGTCTGCACCTTCAGTTTGCACCTTCAGTCCGTACCCCATCAGTGTTCTGGAGCCACGCTATGGCGATCGCCCCTTCCCAGCCCGCCCTATCGCTTCCCGACCACACCCAACTGCCCGAAACCGACGGCACGTTTGTGAAGAACTTTCAGGAGCATCCCCAAAGCCTGCTGCTCACCGATTCCATCCGTCCCGTTCTAGATGCGCTACATCCTGACGGGCAATACGCCATCGGGCAAGACTGCGGTATCTATTGGCGGCTGACCGACCCTCCGGAGCGCGGAGCCGAAGCCCCCGACTGGTTCTATGTGCCCAACGTGCCGCCCCTGCTCGACGGTCAGCGGCGACGCTCCTACGTCCTGTGGCAAGAAATTATTGCGCCGCTAATTGTGATTGAGTTCGTCTCTGGGGACGGTTCCGAGGAGCGCGACACCACCTCGCCCCTGGCTAGCCCAGAGTCCAAAGCGGGAAAATTCTGGGTCTATGAACAGGCGATTCGCGTCCCCTTCTACGCCATTTATGAAGTAGACAAAGCTTCGGTGGAGGTCTACGAGCTAGTCGGCAACCACTATCAGCGCTGCACGCCCAACGAGCGCGGGCATTTCCCGATTGACCCCATCGGCGTGGAACTTGGCATCTGGCAGGGACAATATCTGAATCAAGATTTGCCCTGGCTGCGCTGGTGGGATTGTGAGGGTAACTTGCTGCTGAACGGCGACGAGCGGGCAGAACAAGAGCGACACCGGGCAGAACAAGAACGACACCGGGCGGAACAAGAGCGACGCCGGGCAGAACAAGAGCGACACCGGGCAGAACAAGAGCGACAGCGGGCTGATCGCCTGGCCGCCAAACTGCGTGAGATGGGCATCAACCCAGAAGACCTATAAGCACCTGGGGCTTTAGTAACCTGGATTCTTTAAACAAGCCGACAGACTCCGCAAACCCCGGCGGCTGGAACTATCGTAGGAGCAGTCTCACCCAAGGAACTGCGCCATGACGACCGCCGTTGCCAACCTGCCCACCCTGCCTCCCACCACCCACTACGGCTTGCCCAACATCTGCGGCTGGGAGGCGGAAATCAGCACCGTGGTGAATCACAGCGACCCCATCTGGTTGCCCCACACTGCCCTGCGGCTGGAACACATCACCAGCGGTTTTGCCTGCGCCCTGCATATGCACCAGCCCACCATTCCCGCAGGCTGGGACGGGGCGCTGATCAGCAATTTGCAGTATATGTTCGAGCATCCAGGCGAAGGGGATAACCACAATGCGGGCGTGTTTGCTTGGTGCTATGGGCGCATGGGCGAGTTTATCCCCGAACTGGTAGGCAACGGCTGTCAGCCGCGCATCATGCTGGATTATTCCGGCAACCTGCTCTGGGGGCTGGTGCAGATGGGGCGGGAAGACGTGCTGGGCAACCTGCGGCGCATCACCTGCGACCCGCATTATCACCCCTACGTGGAATGGCTGGGCACGATGTGGAGCCATGCGGTGGTGCCTTCCACGCCGATTCCCGACCTGAAGCTGCATATCCAGGCGTGGCAGCAGTATTTCGCGGCGCTATTTGGCTATGAGGCGCTGCGGCGGGTGAAGGGCTTTTCGCCGCCAGAGATGCACCTGCCCAACCATCCTGACACGCTGTATGAATACCTGAAGGCACTGAAGGAATGCGGCTATCGCTGGCTGCTGGTGCAGGAGCATTCGGTGGAGCGGCTAGACGGGTCGAGCCTGACGCAAGACCAGAAGTATATTCCCAATACGCTGGTGGCGCGAAATTCTCACGGCGAGACGGTGCGGATGACGGTGTTAATCAAAACCCAGGGGTCGGACACGAAACTGGTGGCGCAGATGCAGCCCTATCATGAGGCGAAGGGGCGCGGGCGGCAGGAAATTGGCGGCGTGTCGGTGCCCTGCTGTGTGACGCAGATTGCCGATGGGGAAAATGGCGGCGTGATGATGAATGAGTTTCCGCGCGATTTTCATCCCGTATGGTATCAAATTCGAGATGGGCATAGCGGCGGCACGGTCGGGCTGAATGGCACGGAATACCTTGAGCTAATCGAGGCGGCGGGCGTGAACCCGGCGGACTATCCTGAAATTCAGGCGGTGCAGCAGCACAAGATTTGGCAGCAGGTTCATCCACAGGACGCAACGCCGGAGAAGGTGCAGGAGGCGATCGCCCAAATCCAGGCCACCGATCCTCAATTCCACATGGACGGAGCCTCCTGGACGAACGACCTGAGCTGGGTGGCGGGCTATGAAAACGTGCTGGAGCCGATGAACCAACTCAGCGCCGCCTTTCACCAAAAGTATGACCCGCTGGTACAGCAAGACCCCGGCATCACGCGCCAGCCCGACTATCAGCAAGCGCTGCTTTATAACCTGCTGCTGCAAACGAGCTGTTTTCGCTATTGGGGCCAGGGCACCTGGACGGAGCATGCGCGGGAGATTTTTCGGCGGGGGCAGGGCGTGTTGGGGGGGTGAGGATTTTGGATTTGGATTTGGGATTGCCGATTTTGGACAGGTTTGGGGCAGGTTTGGGGGCAGGTTTGGGGCGATCGCCCCTTAACATCCAAAACCCAAAACCCAAAATCCAAAACCCAAAACCCAAAATCCCTTAAATGCCCTCCAGCGCCGCTTGAATTACCGCCCGCTGCTCATCGTCATAGCGCCAGCGGTTCAGAAATTCAGCGTAGGGGCCGTCGCCGGTTTTGGCGCTGTTGCGGAGTTGCTGTGCTTTTTCAGACACCAGCGGCAGGCCGACCCGGTGGATCAGATCGAGCGTGCGGCGGCTGACCTGCTCGGAACCCTGGGCCATGTCTTCGGCTTGGTTGCGGCGGTGGGCGATCGCCATTGCGGAAGACATGGCCAGGTTTTTCACCAGCAGTTCCGCGACGGTTCCGGGGGAAGATTGCAGCGCTTTTACCACGGCTTCTGATGGCGCATCTGCCAAGGCGCTGTCGCTGGTGAGATAGGTGACAAAAAAGCCCCGCGCCCCGTTTTCGCTAGACACTAGGGCGGCGATCGCCTGCTCCTCTGCCTCAGCCGACAGCGTGCCTGCCGCCATCTGTGCCATCAGGTCTTGCGTCAGGGCGATCGCCTGTTCAAAGGACAGATCTGGGGGAAGGGTGAGGGGGTTGGTCATGGCGGCCTCCAACTCGGTTTCCCCAGGATCATATAGCAGGGAACCGGGATCAGGTTATTCCAGCCGCTCGCCCCTTTCTACGCCATCACCCGTCCCATCTCTCGCTGCTCCAACAGATCTAGCACCTCCCCCGCAGCGCGATCGCACACGCCGCCGTCTCCTAGCACCTGGCGCAATCGGGCATAGTCTTGCTGGATTTGGTGGCGGCGATCTGGGTCGAGCAGCAGCGCCAGCCCCTCGCGGGCGATATGCTCTGGGGTTGCGGCTTCTTGCAATAGTTCCGGCACAATCGGTTCCATCATCACCAGGTTGGGCGGCGACATGAAGGGAATCGAAAACTTCAGGAAGCGGCGGGCAATCCATGCGGTCACGCGGCTGACGCGGTAGATGACCACCTGGGGCACACCTGCCAGCGCAATTTCCAGGTTGGCTGTGCCAGATTTGGTCAGCGCTAGGTCGGCAGCGGCGATCACGGTCTGGGGCTGCTCGGTCACGATCGTTGCCCGCAGCCCGTAGCGCCGGATCGCCTGCTCGACAGGGGTCTGAAACTGCGACAGCGAGAGAGGAATCCAGAGATGCGCCTGGGGCAGGGCGGCTTGAATTTGCTGCGCTGCCTGACACAGCACCGGCAGCAGGTGTTTGACTTCCTGGCGGCGAGAGGCGGGCAAGAGGGCGATCGCCACTTCATCTTCGGTAATGCCCAACTGCTGACGGGCTGCGGCGCGGCTGGGGAAGGTGGCCACGCGATCCACCAGGGGATGCCCGACGTAGGTGGCGTTTGCGCCCCATTTTTCGTAATAGCGGGCTTCTTCGGGAAAAATGGCCAGGAGGCGATCGCTCAGGCTAATCACCTGCTGTGTTTTGGCCGGACTGAGCGACCACACCCACTCCTGCGGCGCGATGTAGTAAATCAGCGGCACCTGGGAAAAGTGGCGACGCATATAGGCGCCGATGCGCGAGTTTGGCCCAAAGTAGTCGATCATCACGACCAGATCGGGCGGATGCTGCTGCAATTGCTGCTGCACTCGCCGCTGGAGCATCAGCGTCGGCAGCACAAAGGGCAGTGCTTCCACAATGCCGACGGAACCAATGGCAGTTGTGTCGCCCAAGAGAGTCGCTCCGGCCGCCGCCATGCGATCGCCCCCCAGCGCCAAAATCTCCAGCGCCAGTCCGCGTTTCTCGGCCTGCCGCCACAGCGCCTCCACCAGCAGCGCCCCCTGCAAGTCGCCCGACACCTCGCCCGTGCTGATCAAAATCCGAGCCGACCGGGCCGCAGGCGGGTGGACTGGCTCAACCGTGTCCATCAATCTGCGCCTCGGCTGCGACTACTCCCCGGAATCAGCCCCCGGCGGCTTGGCAATTGCGACAGTTGCAAAAATTGCCGTAGATGCTGCAAGGGTTCGCAGTCGGGCAGCAGGTCGATCTGCTCGATTGCCTGATTCAGCGGCAGCCCAGAGCGATAGAGGGTGCGAAAGGCTTTTTTGAGCGCTTGATAGGTGCGCCCCTGGTCGGCATCCATCAGCCCAGAGCGGCGCAGACCCACCAGATTGAGCGATCGCACTCTGGCCGGGTTGCCCTCCACCAGCATATAGGGCGGCACGTCGCGGTTGATTCGGCTCATGCCGCCGACCATCGCCAGTCGCCCCACCCGCACAAACTGATGAATGCCCAGCACGCCGCTAATCGTCGCCCGCGCCTCGATATGCACATGCCCAGCCAGCGCGGTGCTGTTGGCAATGACCACGCGGTCTTCGATGACGCAGTTGTGCCCGACATGCACGTAGGCCATCAGCAGATTCCCGTTGCCAATCACCGTCGCCTCGCCTGTGTAGGTGGCACGGTTGATGGTTACGTACTCTCGGATCAGGTTGTCGTCGCCGATCTTGACCTGGGTGATCGCACCGTCGTATTTCAAGTCCTGCGGGGGCAAGCCGATGGCAGCACCCGGAAAGATCTGGTTGCGGGCCCCGATTTCTGTCCAGCCATCCAGCACCACATGGGCCCCCACGACCGTCCCTGGCCCCACCCTCACCCGATTGCCAATGACTGCATAGGCCCCAACCTGAACCGTCGGATGCAGTTCAGCGTCGGGGTGGATAACAGCCGTAGGGTGAATCAGGGTAGTCAAGGATCAGTCCACCAGTGAAAACATCAATTCGCCTTCGGCAGCCAGTTGCCCGTCTACCTCTGCGCGTCCATACATCTTGCCAAAGCGGCGTTTTTTGACCCAGAGCAGTTCAACGGCCATGATGATTTGGTCACCGGGCACAACCGGACGGCGAAACCGCACTTTGTCGATGCCTGCAAACATAAACAGACCGTCTTGCACGTCGGCCATCTGCGTCAGCACCACGCCGCCCACCTGGGCCATGGCCTCTACGATCAATACCCCCGGCATAATGGGGCGACCCGGAAAATGACCCTGAAAGTGGGGTTCATTGAACGTAACATTTTTGATGCCCACGGCCCGCTTTTCGGGAACGAATTCGATGATTCGATCGACCAGAGAGAACGGATACCGATGCGGCAGCAGCTTGTGAATTTCCTCCACCGAAAGCACAGTCGGCGGTGCAGAGGGCGTTTCAGGAGCGGCTTCTGGCTCAGCCTGAATGGGAGAAACGGGGGAAACGGTGGTATGGAGGTCGGTCAAAATGGTCATGGGCTGACAGAGGGGAATAAGAGGGGAATGATGGAATCGAGGGTTTGGAAAGGTGGCTGGAGATGGATAGCAGGAGTCAGACAAGAGCGGCAATGGGGCTGCGGAAACCGGGTGTGGGAAGATTGGGCAGCAGTGGCGCTGAGAATCGCGCTAGGGCGCAAACGGGGACAGTCGGAGGCGGCGAGCCAGTTCCGTATGCAGTTGGTGGCTCGCTTTGTAGGCGACTAGGTGCGCCAGGGGCATCCAGCCAAGCAGACTGATGTCTCCTACTAAGTCTAAAAGTTTATGACGCACTGGTTCATTTGAAAATCTCAGGGGTGGGTTTAGCCATCCGTCGGGGCCGCACACCAGAGCATTCTCCAGGCTGCCGCCGCGAATCAGGCCGAGCGATCGCAGTTGGTCAATCTGATGCGCCAGACCAAAGGTGCGGGCGGGGGCGATCGCCCTTTCAAAGGGTTCTGCGCCAGGCGACCAGCTTGCCCACTGGTTGCCAATGGCGGGCAGGTCAAAGTCAATGCCATAGCTGAAGCGCAGTTCGGGAGCGGGGATCGCGGCCACAAACGCACCCTCGTGGCGTACCCAGACGGGTTCTGGCAGGGGAATGAGGGCGTAGGAAGCGGACTGGGGCATGATCCCGGCGGCGGCGATCGCCCTGGCCCAGTCCTGGGCGGAACCATCTAGCAAGGGCACTTCGGGCCCGTCGATTTCGATGCGGGCGTTGTCAATACCCATGCCCACCAGCGCCGCCAGCAAGTGTTCCACCGTGCGAACGCTAGCAGTCCCCTCAGCGGTTTCCACTGCCAGTTCGGTCGAAAGCCGCGTCTCGCGCACCTGGTCAATATGAGCCGGAATGACGGGCTGCCCCGGCAGATCTACCCGCACAAAGTAGCGCCCATCTCCCGGCTGGGCAGGCAAAATCCTGACCTGGGTGGGTTCGCCCAGATGCAGCCCCACCCCCGACTGCGCTAGGGGGCTAGCAAGGGTATGCTGCTGATCTCTCAGCAGACCGGGAGCCGGGGCTTCGCGGCGGTTGGCGGATGGGGTGCTGGAGAAAGAGAGGACTTGTTCCATTGCGATCGCCCAGATGGCGGTATCAAAACCTGACGGGTCTTAACTAAGGCTACTGCTAGAAGCGTTCCCCAATGCCAAAGTGAATCCGACTGTCGCCTTCATCATTAAAGCCCAGGTCCACCCGGATTGCGCCAATCGGCGACTGCACCCGAATTCCCAGCCCAAAGCCAATCCCGGTTCCTGGCTTGTCGCGCACCACAGCGGGCTGTCCTGGTACGTCGCTGCCCGTTCCCAGGTCGCTGCCCACGTCTACAAACAGCACGCCGCCGACAATTGAAAAGATGGGGAAGCGGTATTCTACCGTGCCCAGCACAAAGGCGCGACCGCTGCCCACATCGCCCGCTTCATAGCCGCGCACCGAGTCTGTGCCGCCCAGCGAGAAGGCCTCGTAGGGCGGCAGATCGCCCAACACCACGCCGCCCTGCACGTTGAAGGCTAGCGTTTCGGGCCCTTCTGTGAAATCGGTGATGTCTACGGGGAAGTAGCGGCTATAGCTGCCCCGCAGTCGGTTGAAAAAGATATTCCCCTGACCTACAGGAATCGACTGATCCGTTGCAATCCGGAGGCTATAACCCCGTGTGGGGGCAACGGCGCTATCGCGGCGATCCTGACTGGCGCTGAGCTGCACGAGCAAAATATCATCCGTGCCCGACTCGCTGAAGCTGAGCTGGTTGCCCAATTCGTCCACTGGAGCTAGATCGCCATCGGCATCTTGCAGGCGAATGTTCTGGTATTGCAGCCCGGCCGTGGCTCGCCAGCCGTCGCCCAAGGGACGACCAAAGGTTACGCCGCCGCCAATCCGCCGCACGCGAGGGCGATCGCCATTTTCCAGCGTCACCTCCGTCTCGCCGCCCTGAAACACCAGCGGAATCGACCGACGGCTAAAGGCGTTGACCGTATAGGAGGTGCGGTTTGGATCGCCCGCAATCCACGGGTCTGTAAAGCTAATATCAAACAGCAAATCCCGCTGACCAAACTGCACCTCTGCGCCGAGTCGCTGGTTGTTGCCGCCCAGGTTTTGCTCCTGATAGCTGACCGTGCCAAACAGACCGCTAGCCGAACTCACGCCCACCCCAGCGGAGATCGAGCCGCTGCTCCGTTCCACGGCGTTGATGGTCACGTCCACCTTGCGGGGGTCGTCACCCGGATTCAGCGTCACCTGCAAGTCGTCGAACAGCCCCAGCCGAAAGGCCCGCTGGAGGTCTTGCTGAATCTGGTTCTGGTTGAACACGTCCCCAGGCTTGGTTTCAAATTCCCGCGTGATGATGAAAGCGCGGGTGCGGCCCCGAATCGGGTTGCCGTCGTCGTCTTCGGTTTCGCCGTCTTCAGTTTGAAAGGCGACGTTGATATCCTCGATCACGCCCTCTGCCACCGAGAGCGTGACCACGCCATCCTGACTGATGCGGGGTGCGTCGATGACCTGCGCCAGCACATAGCCGTTGTCCTGATACCAGCGGTTGATGTTGCGGATGCCCGTCTGAAGCTGGTTCAGGTTCAACACGCGGCCGTATTGCGTTCCAAAGGTCTGGTCAACCACCTGCTGGGGCAGCACCTCGTTGCCCTGGATTCGCACTGCCGTTAGCACCGGGTTGGGCTGTACCACGAAGGTGACCCGCACGCCCAGCGGCGTATCTTCGGGAACCGCCCGCACGTCCGAGAAAAATCCTGTGGCAAACACCGCGTTAATATCCTGCTGAAGCTGGGTGCGCGTAGTGGTTGCGCCAGCGCGAGTGCTGATGGCGTTAAATACTGCGTCTTCTAGCTCCGGGCTGGGGGCCCCGCTGACGACCAACTCAGACACCAGCACCCGCGGTTCTTCCTGGGGCGGGGCGGCCTCAGCAGGGGCGGGCTGTCCGTCGGTGGGCTGGGGCTGGGGGATAAATTGGGCTAGCTCAATGGGGTCGCCCAGGCGGGAGGTTCCTGTCTGGGGCACGGCCAGCTTGGACAGAGCGGCGGG
>NZ_DVEA01000286.1:0-2034 GCF_015295965.1 Thermoleptolyngbya sp. M55_K2018_002 | reverse complement strand
CTGCTGGGGCTGGGGCTGGAGGTGTTGCATCGGAGCCACCAGCAGGCTGAGGTTGTGGCGCGAGGCGGCGGCGGCGGTTTCGTTGCCCCCGGCTTCCCGCAGGCGCAACGCCTGGTTGAGATAGTTAATCGCAGCAAAGCTGTCGCCCAGGCAGAGGGCGCGGGTGCCTAGCTGGTGGTGGGCTAGGGCGATCGCCTGGGAATTGCCCAAATGTTCTGCCGCCCGCAGCCCCGCATCCCACACCTGCTCCCATGCGCCCCAACGTCGCCCCAGCGCTAGCGGGCCGTCCATCACACGGGCAAACTGCACGACTTCTTTCCACTGTTCTGCTTCAGCAGCCAGGTTTACCACCCGCATCAGCAGCGGCAAATCTGGCAACAGCGCCCCTTTGATGGGAGCCTGCTGCTGGACCCAGTGCAGAAAATGGCGCACCACCGGCTGCACCCACTGTTCCAGGTTCCAGAACTGCCGCAGGGGAGCCAGCAAATTTCCTGCCAGCGTGTGGCGCACCCCGTCACTGCTCAAAAAGCCACGGCTGACCAGGGTTGCCACAATTGGCTGGGGATTGGTCGTGCCCGTCAGTCCGGCCAGGTGGTGGGTCTGCACGGGGACTTCCCCCAGCACCGCCAGCGCCGCCAGACAGCGCCGCTCGGCATCCGGGAAGGTGGCGCACGCCCGCAGCACCAGCACTTCTAGCGTCGCCCCCGATTGCAACTGCTCGATCATTGCCAGCAGAGACAAATGGCCATCGCGCACCAGCATTGCCGCCTGCAAAATCCGCTGCGGATGCCCATACAACAACGTGCAAAGCTGTTCTGCGCTGGATTGCTGCTCCGGCGTGAGGGGATCGTTCAGATAGCGCTCTAGCAGATTCACCGCTTCGCTCTGGGGCAAGCCGCTCAGCGGCAGACTGTGGCTATCGTTCCACAGATGGCGCTCTGAAGCCGTGACAATTAGGCCCAGCGTAGTCAGGTTTCGCGTCATTCGTTCCAGCACGTTGGGCGGCAGGCGAACATCGTCCAGCACCACCAGCGCCCGCTTCTGGCGCAGGGCATACTGCACCTCTTCCTCGCTCAGCTTGTGGGGAATGGCTTCGTCAATTTCAAAAAAATCTTCAAATAGGCTCTGGTAGAGATCCTCGACGGGCTGCTCGCCGACGACCCGGTAGACCAGCCCCTCAGCAGCCAGCCCCAAAACCGAGGGCTGGTGGGCTAGGGCGCGGGCCAGGGCGCTTTTGCCTAGCCCCGACTCGCCATAAAACTCGACGGGCACGGATTGTTCCAGCGCGGCGATCGCCCCGTCCAATTCCTTTTCGCGCCCCACCAGGTAGGGCATTGGCGGGCAGGCCGCTTCGGGGCTGGGCAGGGTGCGCGATCGCAGCGAGGGCGCTGAGGGCTGCGGCAAGAGCGTCACCACCGCACCATACGGAGTCATCTGCAAGCGGCGATCGCCCGCAATCACCTGCTGTCCGCCCGCCCCCAGTTCAAACTCGGTCACGGGCAGCCCATTTCCCGCCTGGGTTCCCTGCACCACCGTAGACACGCCGCCCAAGCCAGAAGGGGTCGCCAGACTAAACGCCTGCTGCCAGCCGATCTGGCTGATGCCGCGCTGCCGGCCGTAAACCTTGAGCGTATTGGCGGTGGCCATGCCCAGCCCCGCAATGCCCTGATGAACAAATGACGCAAGATCTGGCGGCGGCGCGGGCACGGCCTCTACGAGAACATGCAGCGTGTCTTGCTCCAGCCGGGCCATTGCCGTAATGCCTCTGGGATTGAGGCTGCGGTTGAGCAAGGTGGCGATCGCCTCCGCACTTCCCAGCCGCGCTTGGTCTAACAGGTTCTTTTCAGCCAGCAAATGTTCGTAGGTTTGCGACATGACGATACGAGAGCAAGGTTCACCCTAGAGCCAGATGGATGCCAGATGGATGGTGGACGCGGACGGATTTTTGTTGCGGGTAGTATTCATAACGATAATGCGCCCGCCCCAAAACGCAACACTGAATCGCGCAGATTTGGGGACAAGAGGTGGGGACAG
>NZ_DVEA01000099.1:0-2049 GCF_015295965.1 Thermoleptolyngbya sp. M55_K2018_002 | reverse complement strand
GGGATCTTGCACGCTTTGCTACAAACAGTAGGACTTTTCAAACATCCTCTAAAGCCAGTTGCCTAGCAGCACGTAGGATGCCCAGAAGCGGGGCGCGTCGTAGTTTGCCCGCAGCAAGCTCAGCTGGGCCTGGCGCAGGGCTTCGGCTTTGGAGATGGGGCTGCGCGTCAGTTGCTGATAGAACTCGATCATCAGGTCGGCTCCGGCTTCGTCGTCTACGCTCCAGAGCGAGGCGATGGTGCTGCGGGCCCCGGCGCGGACTGCCACGCCTGCAAGACCCAGCGTGGCGCGGCGATCGCCCTCGGCGGTGCGGCAGGCGCTCAACACCAGCAGTTCAATCGGTTCCGGGCTGTCTAGCTCCTGGACTTGCAGCAGGCTGCTGAGGTCTTTCACATTGACCCGGCTATCCCACGCCAGGATGAAGGTGTCGGCGGCATTGGAGCTAAACTCGCCGTGGGTTGCAACGTGGACAATCGAGGCGGGTGCGGCGCTTAGAGAATTCTGGAAATTTTGCTGGGTAAAGCTTGTGTTGATTAGCACGCGGCTGGGCAGGGTTTTCTGGATTTCCGCTAGCTCCTTTTCCACGTTGGGCAGGGCAGGAAAATTGTCTCGTGCTTCCGTCAGCCCGGCCATTAGGGCGCGAAACTGACGCTGCTGGAGCGGGCGCGGGTCGGGCAGTTGCAGACCGGGGGCCAGCGCCACGCTGTAGTGTTCGATCAAATACTGGCGACCGTCGTGCAGGGCTGCCATTGGCACGTTGCGGAGCGCCCCGTCTAGCACGAAAACAAGCGTCTGGTTTTCGGTCAACTGGTCTGCAATGGGGCGAATCAGCCAGTCGTAGACCTGCTGGGACAGGGCCAGTCCTTCGGGGGAGGGGTAAGCGCGATCGCGCAATTCTCTCAGCAGATCTTCGGACACCCGCTCGACGGTTTCCTGGGCGACGGGCGTGGTGTAGCGGCGGAGGGGCTGCTGGGGCTGCTTTAGGATGACTTCAATCCGGTCGGGCAGGACAATGGTATACAGCACGGCGGCGGGCAGCGTAGACAAATCCACCACCCGGTCTAGCTGAAACTGCGTATCCAGACAGGCTTCCCGAAAGAAGTTGTCTAGTTCTGCCACTTGCAGCCCCTCGATCACGTCCCGCGCCTGCACCAGCCGCTCCAGGTCAGGGGTTGGATTCTGCGGATCGAGCAGCAGATCGACCAACTGGCGATAGACTGGCTCCACGCTCTCGCGGAAGGAAAACTGCACGTCTCGGTTAATCGCCACCAGATCGCCTCGGATGGCTTGCAGGCTTTGCACGGACTGGCTGTAGGCGGCGATCGCCCCCGTTTTGTCGCCCTGCACCAGCAGCAGTCGCCCCAGTTGCCACTGCCAGCGATAGGCGATGTCGGCGGCGGCGATTTGCTGCGCCAGGTTGAGCGCCTGCTGAGTCAGGGTTTGGGCTTCGCGCCACTGTCCCGTTTGTTCGTACAGATGCCCCAAGCTGCCCAGAGCCAAGGACTCTGCCCGCAGGTCGTCCAGTTCCCTCGCCTGCTGCACCGTTCTGGACAGGCGACGGGCGATCGCCTCTAGCCCAGGGTTGCCGCCGCTGGCCTGGGAAATCGCGGTCAACCCCTGGGCCAGTTCGATCTGGTTGAACAACGTCGGACGGCTGGGGGGCAGGGGGTCAAGCTGCTGCTGGAGGGCTGGATAGCGCGATCGCGCCTGTTCCCACTGGGCGGTTTCCACCAGCAGGCTGAGATGATTTAGCGCCGCCTGAAGCCGCAACTCTGCCGAGGGGGACACCTGGGCAGCCTCGTCATACAGCCTCAGCACGGCTTCCGTCTGCTGCAAAAAGGTGGTGGCGATGCGCTGCTGGCGCTGTTCGTAGGCTCGCCGAGCGCGATTGTCGGATAGGGGGGTCTTTAGTCGCTGAACTGCTTCGGTGGGGGTCATGCCGGCCTGGCCCAGCGCGGCGATTGCCCTAGCCCGGCCCAAATTTGCCAGGCTAAGGGTGACGGCGGCGATCGCCTCGCTGATCAGCCCGCGCACGCGGTTCTGCGCCGC
>NZ_DVEA01000131.1:0-2054 GCF_015295965.1 Thermoleptolyngbya sp. M55_K2018_002 | reverse complement strand
CCTGTGTCCAAATCCACCACAAACACGCCAGCCGACAGCCCGGTCTGAGCCACAAGCGACTGTAGTGTGGTCGTGAGCGGCGCAATCGGCTGCCCCAGACGCAGCTTCATAATCGCAGAAGACGGATTGGCAGGCACAAGATCACCGCGAAAGCCAGGAGTCGGCGTAGGGCTGGGGGCGGGGGTGGGACTGGCGGCCAGGCTGGCGGCTGTGGTGTCCTGGGCCCGGATTGTCGGATTCCAGACAGAAAGGCTAGTGCCCACGATTGCCCCAATGCCCACACCCAGAATGATCAAGCGAGTCGCATAGAGCAGTGGCGAAGCAGGGGCTGGGGGATGGGCGCGTCCCCGACGGGGAGTCGAGCGCGATCGCCCCACGGGTCGGGGAGCCAGCGCCACTGGACGCTCAGGTCGTCTCGCCGCATCAGGACGATTCCCATTCGGAGAAAGTGAGCGAGGCTGGGGTTGGATCAGCGCCAGAGATGGCGGATTCGACCGTTCAGACGACCGGCGACCGTTGCCAGCAGCGGGCGATCGCTCTGAATGATCCAGGACGTTGCGTAAGTTCAGCGGTGGCTGGGCCGAATAGGAGGCGCGGGGAGAGATGGGGCGGGGCGATCGCGCCAGTGTATGTCCCGAACGAGGAGCCTGACTTGTAGCCGAGCGATCGCCCGATTGCGATCGACTGCCTGCGGCCGGCGGCACAGACCCCAAAGGCTGAGTTCCACCCTGCCCAGATCGCCGTTTCATGCGGCGTCGGGACGAGCGGGATGGTTTTCCAGAACCCAGCATAAGGGCATACCTCCAGGAAATTTTCGACTTGCGTCACGCGATTTCTGACCTTACAGCTAAATATAACGAACCCCGTTTCATCCGTTGCACCGAATTTAGGGAAAACTGACTAGACAAGCCAGATCCGCGCAATCCTCGTCAAATGACTCTAATAACGACTCTGATTTAGATCGTTTAAGATAAAGTTTCAGCGCTTAGACAGCAGGCTTCCCTCAGAATTCGAGACGTTCTGCTGTCCAGCCGCTTTGGTTCAGCGAGGAATTGCACCCCTAGTTTTCAGGCATGATCAGCCCAGCAACCCACTGCCCTCCAGAGAGACAACGCTTTGGACAGAGCCGTTTCTGGTTTTTAATCATGCGACAGCAAGAAGGTGAGTAGCGGCTTGCGCTGGTTTAGAAAGACAAGCCTATTGAAATTCACCCCATGCAAAAATTACTATTTCCTGACAAAGACGCAGTTAAAGGACGCGCAATTTTTCTTGGAGAGCGCCTCGACTTGCGAACGCTAGAAGCGACCACACCCCTCGGACGGCAACCCTTGGCGATCGCCGCTGGAAGCGATGGCTGCGTGGTTCTCTTTAAATATGGTGCAGTGGTGCTATTCGGGTTAGACCCCATTGAGGAGGCCACTTTTTTAAATAACTTGAAACCCTTAGTGCAGGAGCCGTTCAGCAAGCCTGAAACCGAGGAAGCGACCCTCCGGATCGAGCCGTCGCGAGCGGGGCAGGTGGAAAATGGCATTATCTCGCTGCAAGAATTTAGCGTAGAGTCGCTGCAAGTGGTGGCCGATGTGCTGGCTAAGAGCGTGGTGCTGGCACACTACGAACTGGGCACAGCCAGCGTCTTTGACCAAATCGAACCCTTCGCTGCGGGGCTACAGCGCACCACCAAAAATGAGCGCTGGGGCAAAGAACTCCTGCGGCAGCTCGGACGGACGTTATCCATTCAGCATAAAATCGTGGGTCGGGTCGAAATTATCGACAAACCCGACCTGCTCTGGGAAGCACCCGAACTGGAGCGACTCTACGCCCGCTTAGAAAATGAGTATGAAATCCGCGATCGCCATCAGGCTCTAGAACGCAAGCTAGGACTGATTTCCAGCACAGCAGAAACAGTATTAGATCTGCTCCAGCACAACAGCGGCCTGCGCGTAGAGTGGTACGTTGTTGTGCTGATCGTAGTAGAAATATTGCTGTCGTTCTACGATATCTTCGTTAAGGTCTGAGCGCATCGTCCAGAAGTTCAAAGCTCAGAAACTCAAAGC
>NZ_DVEA01000073.1:0-11339 GCF_015295965.1 Thermoleptolyngbya sp. M55_K2018_002 | reverse complement strand
TACAATCCAAAATCGCCGATCTTCGGGGGGGCTGCCGAAAGCCCCCGCAAAGCTCCCACAAAGCCCCCACAAGGCCCTAATTGGCGCTGACCACCGTCGGGCGACTGCCGACCGAATGCTTATCGATCACCTGATCAATCAAGCCGTAGTCCATCGCTTCCTTAGCAGACATGAAAAAGTCGCGCTCGGTATCGCGCTCAATGCGCTCTAGGGGCTGTCCTGTGTGCTTTGCCAGCCAGCGGTTGAGATTTTGTTTGTGGTAGAGGATTTCTTTTGCCTGAATCTCGATGTCCGTAGCCTGACCCTGGGCACCGCCGAGGGGTTGGTGAATCATAATCCGCGAGTGGGGCAGGCTCATCCGCTTGCCCTTAGCGCCAGCGCTCAGAAGAAATGCGCCCATGCTGGCGGCTAGCCCAACACAAATCGTGCAAACATCCGGGCGCACATGGTTCATCGTGTCAAAAATGCCCATGCCAGCGGTGACAGAGCCGCCCGGAGAGTTGATGTAGAGGTAGATGTCCTTTTCGGGATCTTCGGCTTCTAGAAACAGCATTTGCGCCACGATCAGGTTGGCAACGTCAGAATCGACAGGCTGGCCTAGAAAAATGATGCGCTCCCGCAGCAGACGCGAATAGATGTCAAAGGCGCGTTCGCCGCGACCCGATTGTTCAATAACGGTAGGAATCATGGAGCCTTTTCCCAAGTAGAACCTTTCTACTCATTTTAAGCCGTGTTTTGAAAGTCGTTGCTGAGGGTTTAAAGCTGGCCGCTCAGACCCGGAAAATCCTGCCCCTGCGATCTTGCTCTATCGGCGCGGAAAGTCTTCTGGGTCGGCGATCGGGTTCAGCGGGTTGGGTGATTCGGCAGGCGGCTCGTCTAGCAGGTGTCGCAAGAGCGATCGCAGCTTCATGCGACTGATGTAGGGCCAGCCACCTTCCGCCTCCATATCGCGCAGCAGGGCATAGAGCGAATGGCGATTTTTGGGCAGCGTTTCTTGAAACATCGTGTCGCGGATTTCTTGGTGCAGCTTTTCTAGCAGGCGCAATAGCCGCAACAGCGCAACGCCGTCGCCTTCAGACGCTTTGGCGATTTCCTGCACCTGTTGGGCGATCGCCTCTAGATGGCGCTGAAGTGTCTCCTGAGGCTGGAGCGCTTGCTCCAAACTTGCCAGATCTGGATGAGATGGGCGATCGCCTCCATTATCCTGCTCGTTCATGCCGCTCCACGCTCCACACAACTGAGAAACAACTGCTGAGAAACAACTGCAAAAGAATTTGCGAAAGAATCACGAAAGAACTCTGCAACACCTATGAAACACGTGTTCCATGCAATTTTCTATACATTTCTACACAATTCACGTCCCTTATCATCTAAGCCAAAGCCAGGATTTACTCTAAAGTCTCGCCTGAAGTCTTACGAAGTCGGTCTGTTCCAGAAACAAGCGCACAAGGTCTTGTAAAATTCAACATTAGAGTATCAGACACAATCTGTTAGATTTGTTCGACTAATCTTGTTCGATCAAACATTCGACCCAACAGACCTACGAATTCACCCACTAGAATTCATCCACCACCAAGCCATATCAAGATTGAGATATCGAGGTTGACCATGAGGTATCGCGCTCTAATTGTCGCGCTGATTGCGCTCTGTATGGGGTTTCTCACTGCCTGTAGCAGCGGCACCCCTACCGCTGCCAGCGGCCCGCTCACCTATGAGCAAATCCGAGGCACTGGTCTAGCTAACAAATGCCCTACCCTTGACACCATCAAGCGGGGTTCCATTCCGATTGACCCCAATGAGACCTACAAAATCGTCGATCTGTGCCTGGAACCGACCAACTACGCTGTGAAGACAGAGCCAGCAAACAAACGCCAAGAGGCAGAATTTGTGGCTGGCAGACCGCTGACACGCTATACCTCTAGCCTCGACCAGGTGCGAGGCACGCTGAAGGTCAACCCCGATCGTAGCCTTACCTTCATCGAAGAAGAAGGCTTTGATTTCCAGCCCATCACTGTGCTGCTGCCCGGTGGGGAGGAAGTCCCTTTCCTGTTCACCATCAAGGATCTGGTTGCTACAACTCAGCCTGGCTTGGACAGCATCTCTGCCTCCACGGACTTCGAGGGCGAGTTTAAGGTGCCCTCCTACCGCACGTCTAACTTCCTCGATCCCAAAGGTCGCGGTCTGACGGCGGGCTACGATAATGCAGTTGCGCTGCCTGCCCAGGCCGACAGCGATGAACTTCAGCGCGAAAATAAAAAGGCGTTTAAGACGGGTCGTGGCAATATCTCCTTCCAGATTGCCAAGATTAATGCCGCAACGGGCGAGATCGCTGGAACTTTCCTGAGTGAGCAGCCTTCAGATACTGACATGGGCGGCAAGGAACCTCTGGATGTTCGTATTCAGGGTCTGTTCTACGCTCGGATTGAACCTGCTGCGTAGTCCCTCAAGACTCTATGAGAGTGACTGGCTACAGATTTTGATCTTTTAGCCCTTCTAGATTTTGAAACGAAAAGACCTGCTGGCAAGGCGCTGGCGGGTCTTTTCATGTTTGGGCTCAGTTTTTGGGCTAAATTTTTGGGCTAAATGTATGAGGTTTCCATAAAGCTGAACTTTACTAAAACTTTAAAGAGTGCAGTTTGGAATCACGCTTTTATAAAGTCTGGAGCCAGAGAGAATCACAGTTTTCACACCATGTAATCCTCAAAGTTAGGAGCTAAAAGGTCTACTGGAAACTACCTGTCAGCTCTATCTAGGGCCAGTTAAACGCTGTTTCTAAAGGGCGATCGCCCTCCTTGTCTTAAAGGCAATGTCCAGTTCACTGCTCCGCCGAGGGGCGATCGCGCTTAACGCTTTCTCATGATATTGCTCCATAATATTGCAAGCTTTCATCTTAAAATGTAAACTGCTCATCAGTGAATTCCACAGACTCGCGTCTGATTCTCTCCTCCTAATTCATTCATCAAGCCGTCTCAAACTTTTAGAGGATCTATCCCGATCTTCATCTAATGAGGCGATTCAGGTTTTTCGACGCTTCTTTCAGGTTCCGTAAAAATGCAGTTGTAGGCGTTGCCCTAAACCAAATACCTTGAGTTCAGAAATTTTCTGGGGCCTCGTCAAGCGGCAGATTTATTACTATCAAACGACGTTACTGGAGCTTTAGTGATTAGAGTTTGTTGTCAGGAATTTAGGACGGCTGAAACCTCTGACTTCATGCGTTAGCTCACTGCTCTAAATTCGCTGCTCCAAATGCTTGCAAGTGGCAACCAGGCTCTAAGCAGCAGATAGGCTCCAGTTAACAAGCAAGAGTGTTTCTGCGCTCACTAGCCTGGTTCCACAACCTGCAAGCGGCTGTTTAAGCCTCTGCTAACTTGCCGAACTTAAGTAAGCCATTGAGTCAAGTAAGCCGGGTAACTTGAGTTTCAACTTCTCAGTTTGATACTCTTGTGCCTTTCGTAGGGATGCATCTAGGTTACGGTCTCTCGGCTAACCCCATCTACCTGAATCTCGTCATGTCTACACCCATTTCTACAGAACTTAAGACCGAAAGTTTACAACTCCTGCGAGATTATCAAACCTCTCCAACTGCCGAAATCCGCAATCAATTGGTGCAACTCAATTTTGGTTTGGTTCGCAAAGAAGCGCATCACTGGGTCAATCAATGCACCGAAAGCTATGATGACCTGCTCCAAGTAGGAAGCCTAGGACTAATCCGTGCTATTGAGCGGTTTGACATGAGCAAAGGCCATGCCTTTAGCTCCTTCGCCATTCCCTACATTCGTGGCGAAATTCAGCACTATCTGCGCGATAAGGGGTCTTCTGTTCGGATTCCTCGTCGCTGGCAGGCGCTTCAGCACCAAGCTGCAACCGTTACGCGCACCCTCCAGGCAGAGCTACATCGTCCTCCAACCGATGCTGAACTTGCCTCTGCTTTGGGAGTTTCGCTCGACGAGTGGCAAGAAATTAAACTCGCCTACCGCAATCGCCTGCCCCTCAGCCTCGACGCGCCCATGCGTGAAGAAGAGGAAGGCGCAACGCTGGGTGAAATGCTGCCCGATTCGCAATACCGAAGTTTCCAGCTTGCTCAGGAAGACCAGATCCGGCTTCAACAAGCCCTGTATCAGCTTGAAAAGCGAACCCGCGAGGTTCTGGAAGCCGTTTTCCTCTATGACCTGACGCAAAAGGAGACAGCCGAGCGCTTGGGCATTAGCGCGGTTACTGTATCCCGCCGCGTTAAGAAAGGACTGAAACTCTTGAAAGAGTCGATGCTGGGCGCGGAGCCAGCTAGTCCATCGCGAGAGATTGGACGCTCTGCTTAGGGTTCAGCGTTGCTCGCTGAATTGCTCGGCTTACCTTCGAGTTCGTGGCTTTGTCAGTCCCCGATGCTGCTTCTTAGAATTTTAGAATTAAGCAGTGTCGGGGTTTTTGCATTTTTGTTAGTGTCCTTAGTTTTTCGCCACCTCAATCTGGCAACTGCTGAAACCCCTACAGCATGGTTGTTCTTGATTGGTCATTGTGAGGGTGGCGAATAAATCGGGACCTAACGCATTTTTCGATCCCATCCTCAGCCAACTTCTTGCTTTCTGTAGAGCAGAAAGCGTGTAAACCGGTCCCTTAGGCACAGGCAGTAATCAACGCAAGTCTTGTAAATTGAGGTATCTCAGTCGGAAGCGCTGCCCGAATGACTGGCTTATGCAGGCGGGAGAGGCTGGTGCAGGTGCATAGCATGATACCCAGAGTCGATAGATTGCTGTGTACGTCGCATGTCCAGCTGTCTAAGCCAGCTTTCTACAGTTCGCATTTCTACAGTTCGTATTCTGTCAGCGATTAGGACTTGGGCTGAATTTTTAAAAAACGTTACGAACGAGCTACGTGCGGAGGTAACTGATGCTGACTCTGATCACACTGGTTTTGTTGTACAGGATGCATTCATATCGGGAAAATCTCGGTAATGTTGGGTCTAATGTTTCTGGATATGCTCCCAATTCGCTGATCTAGGGGCGTGACAGCATCTCTCATAAGTGTTACATTTTTTAATATTCAGATTGAGCAAAGGACTTCTGGGTGGTGAGTATCGGAGCGTATGAAGTGCTTCGTGTTGCCTGTTTCCCAGGCGTGTCTTCCAAAGGTTATTCACCTGATGAGTCTGTGATTAGGTTGCGGGTTCGATGCTGGGTCTGAGGTGCTTTTCTGAGAGGCGATCGCTCTGGTCGGGAGGCGGCATCTGTTGCCAAAGGGTAGCAGCCAAAGCTTAGCCATTGAGTGGTAGCTAAGGGTTCGCAATCAAATAGCAACTGAATAGCAATTGAATAGAGTCGTATCCAGCCCTCAGCGCTCTGGTCTTTGACGTTTTTGATTTCTCTCGGTTGGGTAGTTGCCCGGTAGCTGCCCTGTTTTGTGTTTTTCCAACTCCTCACGTGTCTTGTCATGAAAACGAGTCAAGCCTCCACCGATCTGGTTCGCACTTACCTTCGAGAAATTGGACGGGTTCCTCTGCTGACGCACGAGCAGGAAATTCTGTATGGAAAGCAGGTTCAGCGGCTGAGCCTGTTGCAGGACGTGAAGGCGGCGCTGTCCGAGCAGCTTGGGCGATCGCCCAGCCTGGAAGAATGGGCAGCCCAGGCCGGCCTGTCGGTCGATGAGCTAGAGCAGGTGGTGGCCGAGGGCGAAAATGCCAAGCGCCGCATGGTAGAGGCCAATCTGCGCTTGGTAGTGTCTGTAGCCAAGAAATATATCAAGCGCAATGTGGATCTGCTGGATCTGATCCAGGAGGGCACAATTGGAATGCAGCGAGGCGTAGAGAAGTTTGACCCAACCAAAGGCTATCGCTTTAGCACCTACGCCTACTGGTGGATTCGGCAGGCCATTACGCGGGCGATCGCCGAGAAGGGGCGCACTATTCGCCTCCCAATTCACATCACCGAAAAGCTAAACAAAATTAAGAAGGCGCAGCGGCAGCTTGCCCAGCAGCTTGGCCGAGCAGCCACCGTTTCGGAACTGGCGACGGAGCTAGATATGTCTGTGAAACAGGTGCGCGAATACCTGGAGCGGGCACGCCAGCCCCTATCGCTGGATTTGCGAGTAGGCGATAACCAGGACACGGAACTGGGTGAACTGCTGGAAGACACAGGGCCGTCTCCAGAGGACTATGCTGCCAATTCTTCGCTGCGAAACGAGCTTGAGCAACTGATGGCAGAGCTAACGCCGCAGCAGCGCGAAGTCTTGTCGCTGCGCTTTGGGCTGGAGGATGGGCGATCGCTCACGCTGGCCAAAATTGGCGATCGCCTGAACATCAGCCGCGAGCGGGTGCGCCAGATCGAGCGGGAAGCCTTGACCAAACTGCGGAAGCGCCGGGCCGATATTCGCGAATACCTGGCTAGCTAGCATAATGGCCAGCTAGCATAAACGAGCTTTGGGGTTCGGACTTTGAGGGGGAGTGGTGATTCATCGCTTCCCCTTTTATTTTTATGTTTCTTATGTTCCCTAGCCATTCTTGGCATCGCGCAATGCGCCCATTGTGGCAGCGGCGATCGCCTGGTCGGTGGCCTTGGGCAGGTGATAATACTTGCCACCGGCCTGTTTCGCTAGTTCTTTAGCAAAGCCCGTAGATACAAACTTATTCTCCGTGTCAATCACCAAAAGCTGAATATTTTGTGCCCGAATCTTGGTGGCAATGTCCAGCAGTTCCGCCTTAATGTCCGGCTTCTCTTCGCTAAGGATAGGTTCCCCCAGGGATTTGGCCAGCGGCACGTTGCCTCGTCCATCGGTAATGGCCACGATCACCACCTGGCCGATGTCACCGGAAGAGCGAGCATTTACCCCCACGCGCACCGCCTGCGTGAGTCCATGCGCTAGGGGAGAGCCGCCCCCACAGGGCATCCGCTCCAGTCGTCGCCGTGCCGAGGTGATGGAGCGAGTCGGGGGTAGCAGCACTTCTGCTTGGTCACCCCGAAAGGGAATCAGCGCCACTTGGTCACGGTTCTGGTAGGCCTCTGTCAGTAGCCGCAGAACTGCGCCCTTGGCAGAGTTCATCCGGTTCAGCGCCATTGATCCAGAGGCATCGACCACAAACACAATCAGCGCCCCCGCCTTGCGGGCCAGCCGCTTGGCGCGAATGTCCGACTCTTCCACAAACACCCGCTTGCGAGGCGGCTGAGTTGCCGCTGCTCCCTGCTCGTAGCGCGATCGCCGGGCCTTTTGATAGGGCGCAGCCGAGCGCAACGTCGCGTCCACGGCAATCCGCCGCACCTTGCCCCTGGGCAGCATCGGCTTGATGTAGCGTCCCCGATCTTCCGAAAAGATCAGACTGCGCGACCCAGACTTGCCGCGTCGATTGGCCATCTGAGCAAAGTACAGCACCGACGGGTCGAGCAGCACGCCCTCTGGGTCAAAGATAAACTCCTCCGGGAGTTCCGGCGGATCTTGGGACTGGTCTTCTTCGTTCTCGTCTTCGTCGTCTTGCTCGTCTTCGTCCTGATCCTGGTCAGACGGCTGCTGATCCTGGGGCGGCGGGGGCGGCGGGGGCGGTTCATCTTCGGGCGGCGGCTGGAGATCCAGCGCCCGGGGCACAATCACCAGCTTCACAGCCACGCGCAGATCGTCGGCGCTGACCTCGGTACGCCCTTCCAGCGCTGCGTTTGCCTTGGCCACCCGCACAGCAAACAGTTCCGCCCGATGCCCCTGCACGCCGCCGCGCAGCGCTTCCTGAACCAGATACTCAATCTGGGTGCGGGAAATGGTGACATCCTGGAGCCACTCGCGGGCGAGGATGATCTGGGTTTTGAGATTGTCCAGTTCTTCGCGATAGAGCTTGAGAAAATCTTCCGGCGACTGGGCATAGTCTGTAGCCCGCTCTACGGCTGCCACACGCTGGTCTAGCCCCAGGATTTCGTCCGCCGAAAGGGCGATCGCAATTCGGTCGAGCAAATGATTTCGCAGGTCGCCCTCTTCGGGGTTATAGGTGGCAATCAGCAGCGGCTTGCAGGGATGCTGAAAGCTAATGCCTTCGCGCTCAATCTGGTTGCGTCCCTCCGTCAGTGTCGTCAGCAGCAGATTCGCAATCTGGTCATCCAGCAGATTGATTTCGTCCACATACAGCACGCCTCGGTGCGCCTCTGCCAGCAGCCCGGGCTGGAACACGGTTTCCCCCGCCTTGATGGACTGAGCCACATCCACCGAGCCAAGCAGCCGATCTTCCGTCACGCCCAGCGGAATTTGGATAAAGGGAGCCGGGATAACGTGCGTGGGCAAAGAAGAATCCGCATCGGGGTCTGCATCGAAATCCGCTGCTGCTTTGACCTCTGCGTATTTTTTCAGCGTGTCATCATCCCAGGCTTCAGGCAAGAGCGGATCGGCATTGCAGCAGGAGCCTTCGATGACTTCGATGGGGGGCAACAGCGCATGAATAGCGCGGGCCATGACGGATTTGGCCGTGCCGCGACGACCCGCAATCACCACGCCACCTAGCCCTGGGTCAACGGCGCAGAGCAGCAGGGCCAGCTTAATCGCCTCCTGTCCGACAACGGCGGTAAGGGGAAAACTGAGGGGTTGATCGGTCAACGTGGCGGCAGGCATGGCGAAAATCCAGGCGGGTTCGGGCTTCCAGCATATTCAGCATATCAGGAAGCGGGGCAGGGGGTTGGGGCTAGAGGGCAGAAAAGCGATCGCTCGCCTCCAGCAGCGCCGTCCGAATTCCTGGTTCGTTCATCGAGTGGCCTGCATCTGGCACGAGAATTAGCTCTGCCTCGGGCCAGGCGCGGTGAAGCTCCCAGGCAGACACCGCCGGACACACCACGTCGTAGCGCCCCTGCACAATTACGCCGGGAATGTGGCGAATGCGATCGACGTTTCGCAAGAGCTGGTCGTCTGGTTCAAAAAAGCCCTTGTTCACAAAATAATGGCACTCAATCCGGGCAAAGGCATCGGCAAACTCTGCCTCTGCAAAGCGCTCCTTCAGGTTGGCATCGGGCAGGAGCTTGCTGGTGCTGGCTTCCCAGACCGACCAAGCACGCGCCGCCTCCAGCCGAATTGCCGGGTCATCGCTGGTCAGCCGTTTGTAGTAGGCGCTGATTAAATCGTGCCGCTCCTCCGGCGGAATTGGCTTCAGGTAGTCTTCCCAGGCATCGGGATAGATGTAGCTGCATCCCTCCTGGTAGAACCACAGCAATTCCTTGCGCCGTAGCATGAAAATGCCCCGCAAAATTAGCCCCTTGCAGCGGTCGGGATGGGTTTGGCTGTAGGCGAGAGAGAGCGTGCTGCCCCAACTGCCGCCAAAGACCACCCAGCGATCGATGCCTAGGTGCGTCCGAATTGTCTCAATGTCATTCACCAAGTCCCAGGTGGTGTTTTCGCGCAGTTCGGCGTGGGGCGTGCTGCGACCACAGCCCCGCTGGTCAAATAGAACCACGCGCCACTTTTCCGGGTCAAAAAACTGGCGGTAGCTGGGCGTAATGCCGCCGCCGGGGCCGCCGTGCAAAAAGACGACGGGTTTGCCTTGGGGGTTGCCCGCTTCTTCGTAGTAAATGGTGTGCAGGTCGGAAACCTGGAGGGTGCCGGAGGCGTAGGGTTCGATGGGGGGGTAGAGATCCCGCATGGGAGGAGAGAAGAAAGAAGAGAGAAGAAGGAAGAGAGAAGAACGAAGAGGGAAGAACGAAGAGGGGGGGGGGGGGGGGGGGGTGCTGGTCTGTATCTTTATTCGGGAGTGTGGGGGGCGATGACGGTGGTGACTTGGGAAGTGCGATCGCACACGATCCAGCCTAGGTCTGGGGTTACATCGGCAGGGTTTTCGGTGACGCGAAAGAAGACTTTGCCGTCGGTGCGGGACTCGATGGCAAAATCGGCGCGATCGGCGTAGAGGACTTTGTAGCCCCGATCTTGCAGGCAATACTTGGCCCAGGCTTTGAGGGAGTGCTTTTGCGGCTCGTAGGGAATCGGAGGCTGGCGAAACACCTCCTGCATTGCGGCGATGAGTTGCATAGGGGCGTAGCAGCAGGATCTCAGTAAAGACAACAGATCCACCATACAAGCTTTTTCCTGTCCGGATGGTGACCGCTTGCAATGACGGCTTATATGCGGTGTGAAATTATTGAAACTACTGAATTGAAGCGACTGAAATTACTCTGAAATTGCTATCGAAGCCACAACGAAACTACAACTCGTGGGGAATTTTGAGTGGCAAGGTTTCGGGTACGGTGTCGGGGACGTGAACCGCGTGGGTTGCGGGCTGTGGAGGCTGATGCAGCAGGATGAGTTGGGCCAGGGTTTTTTTCAACTCAGTGCGCGGCACGATGGTATCTACAAAGCCGTGGTTGAGCAAATATTCCGAGGTTTGAAAGTCGTCGGGGAGCTTTTCGCGGAGGGTCTGCTCGACGACGCGCCGCCCTGCAAAGCCGATAGTGGCCTGGGGTTCCGCCAGGATCAGGTCGCCCAGCATAGCAAAGCTAGCCGTTACGCCGCCCGTTGTGGGATGGGTTAGCACGGGGATGTAGAGCAGATGGGCTTCTCGGTGTCGCTCTAGGGCCCCGGAGATTTTCGCCATTTGCATGAGGCTGAGCATTCCCTCCTGCATTCGTGCGCCGCCAGAGGCACAGACGATAATCACTGGGAGGCGATCGCGCGTGCCTCGTTCAATCATGCGGGTCAGCTTTTCGCCCACGACAGACCCCATGCTGCCGCCCATAAAGCGAAAGTCCATCACGCCCAGCGCCACGGGCAAATCGTTCAGCCGTCCAACGCCTGTGGCAACAGCATCCCTGAGGCGCGTTTTTTCCTGCGTGTCGCGGATGCGATCGCTGTAGGATTTGCGATCGCGAAAACCCAGCGGATCGGTGGGCGATAGGTGTTCATCCAGCGGGGTCCAGGTGCCTGGATCGATCAGTTGCTGAATGCGCTCGTCGCTAAAGATGCGGTTGTGATGCTTGCACTCTGGACAGACCATGAGGTTTGCCCGCAGGTCTTTGGTATAGGTCAATACGCCGCAGTTGGGGCACTTGCTCCAGAGTCCGTCGGCGATTTCTCGCTCCTGCTGATTCTGGCTGATGGCACCAGCTTTGCGTCGATTTGCAAACCAGTCAAACAGAGACATGAAAAAAACAGGGGATAAAGGGTGGTGTTAAACTTCGCTGAGGCGGCGCTCTATGGAAAAGGCTCTATGGCAAAAGAGAATGGAAAGAGTGGATTGGGGAAGATTCTGTGAAAACGGGAGACTTTACGTAGGAGACTTTACTAAAGGGATAAGTGGGGAGGCGTTTCTAGTGTGCTAGGAGAGGGCGATCGCCCCTCTGCGCTACTCCGGTTTTACGTCCTCTGCGTCATCAATGGGACTTAGCAGCAGCAGCGCCGTC
>NZ_DVEA01000100.1:0-2057 GCF_015295965.1 Thermoleptolyngbya sp. M55_K2018_002 | reverse complement strand
CGCTGACGGGCTGGCGCTGCTGCGTCAAGTAGCGGGCGATCGCCCCGGCAACCGCATTGCAGGTTTCTGCGCCGCCCAGCAAGTTGAGCAAGACGCTCCGCAGCCGCTGGGTCTGCAAGATCCAGTCCAGCCCTTTTTCTAGGCGATCGCACAGCGTATCGGGCGGTAGCCGATAGGACGACTCTCCCCCCAAGTTCAGACAGGCCGACGGCTGTCCACCCGCCCGATCGACCAGATCGAGTGTCGCCATCGTCAGCCCCGCCCCATTGCACAAGATGCCCAGGCTGCCAGGAAACAGCATGGGGTTCAAGTTGGGCAGATCAAAGGCGCTGGCGGCCAGTCCGCTACAGGTCGGGCCCATTGCCAGGGTGGAGTGGGAGGGACGATTCGCGGCGTGATCCCTGCGGGAATCCCCCGACTGCATCGCCAGCAAATCTGGATGTCGCTCCAGTGCTGCGTCGTTCACAGCGACCTTACCATCCAGCGCCATGACTTCCCCCGCCGGATTGACCGCCAGAGGGTTGATCTCGACCAGGTCCAGGTCATAGGTCAAAAACAGGCGATACATTTTCTCGACGATCGCGCTGACGGACTCGATTAGCTCACCCGATAGCCCCATGTGGATCGCCAATCGCCGCGCATAAAAGGGCGAAAACTCCCCATCCACCAACACCTGCTGAATTTGTCGCGAGGTTGCCTCCAGCGCCATGCCCCCTTCCCGCGACCCCAGCAGCAGCGGCCGCCGCAGCGACGGATCAAGCACCACTGCCAGATAGAGTTCCTGGTCTGGCTCATACTTTGCCTCCGCCAGCAGCACTTCTGGATATTGCCCTAAAATCGGCAGATAAAAAATCGCCTGAGCCGCCGCCACTGCATCAATTGTGTTTTCTGCAAAGCGCACGCCGCCTGCCTTACCACGCCCCCCCGCATACACCTGCGACTTCAGCACAATGGGATAGGGAATCCGCAACTGTTTTAAGTCCTTGGGATGGTCAATCCGCTGCGACGGCAGGATAGGAATGCCAACTTTCTGAAATAGATCCTTTGCCTGATATTCGAGGAGATCCATAGAGGAGAGAAAGGGGAAAGAAAAGGGTGAGGAAGGAAGGAGGTGAGGGAAGGAGGTTAGTTGCTGACAGCTTGAACACTCCCTTGCGCCCCTAAGACGGCCAATCGCATAATCTCAAGGAAGATTGCAAGAAAGAAGATTGCAAGAGAGATCTAAATATAGACCAGAAAACGACTGAGCAATGGTGTTCTACTGCTACTTGCATGGCTTTGCGTCGAGTCCTAATTCTGCCAAGGCGCGGTATTTGGGCGATCGCTTTCGGGCGGCTGGGCTGTCTCTGGTCATCCCCGATTTGAACCAAAATGACTTTGCCCACCTGACGCTCAGTCGTCAAATTGCCCAGGTCGAGGCGCTACTGCCGCCCCCGCCGGAGCCTGTGGTGCTGATTGGGTCGAGCCTTGGCGGGCTAACGGCGGCCTGGCTGGGCGATTCGCGAAGCGATCTCTGCGGGAATCGCTATCTCCAGGTGCAAAAACTGGTGCTGCTGGCTCCGGCATTTGGGTTTCTCGATCACTGGCTGCCTCGCCTAGGGCCGGAGCAGGTAGCGCAGTGGCAAGAGACTGGCTTTTTGTCGGTTTATCATTATGGCGATCAGGCAATGCGGCCGCTGCATTATGGATTTGTCTTGGATGCAGCGATGTACGATCACTCCACGCTGAAGCGGCCAGTGCCCACGCTTATCTTGCACGGGATACGGGATGACGTAATTCCAGTCCAGTCCAGCCGAGATTACGCCGCAACTCGCCCCTGGGTGACGCTACTGGAGCTGGATAGTGACCATGCGCTGACCGACCAACAGGATGCCATTTGGCAGGCCGTCCAAACATTCTGTGAAATTGATTTAGAACTAAGCTAGTGGGGGGTGTGGCCCCTCGTGCCTGAATGCTAGAGCTGCTCAAGCTGCCTAGAATTGAAAAATAGTCATTTTAGTTAGGGCACTGACATACTTGAAACAGCAAACTTACTGCCCTCATCCCCCAACCCCTTC
>NZ_DVEA01000025.1:0-11354 GCF_015295965.1 Thermoleptolyngbya sp. M55_K2018_002 | reverse complement strand
CCCCAGGCTGCGAGACAAATCCGCCTGCATTCGCCGCAGCAGGTCAACCGGATATCCCATCGGTTCGCCCGACTCATCCAGCGTGCCAAACGGTGCAGCATCCGTGCGAACCCCCGCCCTCAGCACGCCCGTCCGCTGAATTTTCTCCAGACGCGCCTCTGCCCAGGCGGGAGCCAGCATCCCCAGCCACAGCAGCAGCCCCAAGCTCGCCAATCTACCCCGCCTCGCAGCCCTGCGTTTGTTTCGAGACATCCGCCTCTCCTGACTCCAATCCTCAGCCTTTCGCCAGCTTCAAAATTTTCTGGGCAACCGCTTCGTCTACCGGCATCACCGATAGGCGATTGCCCTGGCGCACCACCAGCAGTTCCTCTGACGAAAAGGTTTGCCGCAGTTGTTCCAGCGTCACTATCTGAGGAAACTGCTCCACAAACTCGACCTGCACCGTGCGCCAGCGGGGATTGTCCTGCGGCGACTTGGCATCGTAATACTTGCTCTTGGGGTCAAACTGCGTCGGGTCTACGATGTCTGGCTGCGACACCTGCATCAGCCCCACAATTCCCGGCGGCGTGGCGTTGGAGTGATAGAAAAACGCGCGATCGCCCACCTCCATTGATCGCAAGAAATTTCGCGCCTGATAGTTTCGCACGCCATCCCAAATCGTCTGGCGATCGCGCTCCAGGTCTTCAATGCTATACACATCCGGTTCCGATTTCATCAGCCAATAGCGCATCAGCAGTTCGAGGTCAGGGGTTACGGGTTAGGGGTTAGGGGAATGAGAAGCAGGGAAAAAGCGTATTCCCACAATGCTTTGACCCTTCGTGACTGCTACACTCCCCCACGGCAACGATCCCTCACGGCAACGCCCCCTCGACCCCAGTCTCCGGCAGCGGCCGCACAATGGTTCCATTGGGGGGTGCTTCAGGATTCGCTTCAACACTGCCATCGGCAGGAGTCCCATCCACCGGAGCCTCTGCAAAGATGGCATCGAGGGCCTGCTGGAGCGTTTCCGCCATAACGATGCGGTTTCCATAGGCCACGATGACCCTTGTGAGGGTGGGCAGACGGTTTTGATCTGCCTGGAGGTACAGCGGCTCGACATAGAGCAACGAGTCCTCCACAGGGATCACTAGCAGATTACCCTGGATCGCCTGCGAACCCTGCCGATTCCACAGCGAAATCTGCTGAGAAATCAGCGGATCTTGGTTAATGCGGGCTTCGATTTGCTCTGGGCCAAAGATCAGCCGCTGCTTGGGGAAGCGATAGAGCAGCACTTTGCCGTAGTTGTCGCCATCGGAGCGAGCCGCCAGCCAGCCGATTAGGTTTGTGCGCTGAGACGGCGTAAAGAGGCGCAGCAGGACAAATTCTTCAGTATCGGCGATGGGCAGCTTGGTAATCAGGTAGTAAGGCGCGACGATTTGCGACTCGTTAGCGTAAATTTCATTCGGTTCGCGCCATTCGTCTTCGCGGTTGTAAAAGATTTGCGGATCAGTCATGTGGTAAGTCATGAGCTGATTCGACTGCACCTGATAGTAGTCCTGTGGATAGCGAATGTGACTGCGGAGAGCCGGGGGCATGGAGTCGAACGGGCGGAACATCTGGGGCAGCAGACGGCTCCAGGACTGGATCATCGGGTCGCTGGGGTCGGCAATGTAGAAGGTGACGCTGCCGTTGTAGGCATCGACGACAATCTTGACGGAGTTGCGAATGTAGTTGAAATCGTTGTTGCGCGGGTCGGAATAGGGGTAGCGATCGCTCGTCGTGTAGGCATCAATAATCCAGTACAGCGAACTGGGCGGCGAGTCGGTGTTGCTAATCTTTTCATCTAGTTCAACTGCGACCGGGTAGGGGTCACGGTCAAACCGCAGAAAGGGGGCGATCGCCTGCACCCGCTTGACGATATTGCGGCGATAGAGCAACTGCGATTCTCCCGTCAACTGGTCGCTAAACAGCATTCGCCAGTCGTTTAAGTGCCGCGCAAACAGCAGCCGCCGCCAGTAAGACCCGATGGGGATGCCGCCACTGCCGCTGTAGGTGTTGTAGACGTTTTCGCCGCCGCTGGGATAGTCCAACTCCAGGGCGCGAGTGCGCGTCAGCACGAAGTTATTGGTCAGTTCGCCAAAATAAATGCGGGGATTGTCGGTCGGCAGCAGGGCAGGAATGCGCGGATCGTTCACAATTTGCTCCACGCCTTCGACAAAGTAGCTGGGTAAGCCACCCTCATCGGCGGTGTTCACTGGGCTGACCGTAAAGCCATAGCCGTGGGTGTAAATGAGGTGCTGGTTCACCCAGGTTTGGGCATCGGCGGGCACGCCGCTATAGTCCAGTTCGCGGGCTGCGATCAGGACTTGCCGTAGGCCAATCGTGCCCTGAGTGGTCGGCAGTTGGTAGCGGTCGAGGTCAGCATCGGGAAATTCGTAGTAGGGGCGGATGCGCTGAAGCTGGCGGTTCGTCTCTAGCAGCGGGCGCGAGTCCCACAGGCGGATGTTGTCGATGGTGAGGTTGTTAGCTTGCAAATCCTCCCGCGTCAGGTCGGTCTGGGGGTCAAAGATATCGTCCTGAATGACCTGTAGGTTAAACGCATCTCGCGTGAGGGCGATGGTGCGCTGAATGTAAGGCGTTTCTAGCGCCAGTTCGTTGGGCTGCACAACGAAGCTTTGCACCACAAAAGGAATCAGCGTCGTGGCGATCGCCGCCACAGCCAGATGCAGCATCGGCCCCCAAAACAGCGGCGGCACTCGACGCGGCAGCAGCGCCACGGTTTCCTCTGCCCCCAGCCCAGGGCGCAGCGGCAAATCAACCGCAGCCCCCGACCACTGAGCATATTCCGCAATTCGCTCTTCGCGCGATCGCCAGCCCCGGAGCGATAGAGCAGAATCCGTCGGAGTCGATGGGACGCGACCGCGAGACTGCGAAGCGGACAGGGGCAACCCTGGTGTCGCTGCGGTTCGAGAAACAAAGCCCCGATTCGGCAGACTGGCCGCCGCCCCCCGGAGCGGCGCAGCCGACACCGCCGGAACCACCCGCCAGCGATGCGAGGCGATCGCCTGCCACAGCAAAATCACCCCCAACACCAGCGCCGCCACTGCTAAGATGCTGTGAATCGGCAGCCGCACATGGACATTCGTAAAGCCAGCCCCGTAGGCCACGCCACTGGTGGAATACAGCAGCCCGTAGCGATTGAGCCAGTGGGCCAGGGCGATCGCCAGCATCAGCGCCCCGCCCAGCCCACAGAGATGGCGCAACTGCGGCAGCGACCAGCCCAAAAATTTCCCCTCGCTGAGGCTGTCGCCCGCCAGCAAATAGACCAGCACCACCGACAGCAGCCCCAGCAGCGTCAGCCCCATCGCCCAATAGGACAGCAACTCCAGCGCAGGCAGCCGAAACACATAAAAGCCAATGTCTTGACCAAACAGCGGATCGGCTCGGTCAAAGGGCGTGGGCGAAGCGGCCAGCAGCAGCTTTGCCCAATATTCCGACAGCACCAGCCCAAAACCCAGACTGGTAAGCAGCGCCCAGCCCCACAGCAGCACTCGCGGATACACCAGCAGCCCCGCCGCCAGCCCCAAAATAATCAGCGCCAACCACGGCTGCTGGAGGCTCTGGACGAGCAGTTGTCCCAGCGTTTCGGCTCGAAATCGTACGGGGACTTGAGCAGCGGGTGTATAGACGCTGAGGGCCGGCCGCCAGTGGCTAATCGCCACGCCCGCGTGGTAGGCCAGCGCCGCACTCATCCACAGGCTGATGCCCGACACCAGCACCGCCAGTGGACGCAGCCGCAGCCCCCCAAACCGGGGAATCGGGGTCAGGTTCAGGTGTGGGTCAGAATGTCGATGGGCGATCGCCAAATTTCCCCACAGAAACACCAGGCTCAGCCCAAACCCCAGCAGCCCCAGCCCTCCCTGCACACCCAGCCGCAGCCAAAACACCCGCAGATGCTCTACCTGCTGAAACCACAGCCCCTCTGCAACCAGCAGCCGCAGCAAATCGAGCAGCAGCAAACCTCCCACCACGGCTAGCGGGATGGCATAACGGCGCGGGAGTCGGAGCCAGCGGGGGAGGGGCATGGGAAAGAAGCGGGAGAACCGAGAGAGGGAAGTGAAGGATCAGGGGTCAGAAGACGCGACCAGAATCCTGGGGTGGAATCCTAGTCTTGAACTAATCCTCATGCTGCCAGTCGAGGAGTTGTCGCCATTCGCGGACGGCAAAGGGAGGAATCGTCAATTCGAGCGATCGCCCCTCTTCTAACGGTAGCGCCAACCGCAGGGGCATGTCGGTTTGCAGGCGTAACATTGTGTCTCGAAAATCGTACTCGCCGACATTTCCCGCCAAATCATCATTCAGGCGAGACGTGCCAAAGACATCGGGAGCAGTCCAATGTTCGCTGCGCCCGGTGGAAATGCTGAGCGGCTGGGCATGGGCCAGGTAGGCCGCTCCTGGATAGCCCACCAGCCGCAGCCGAAAATCCACGACCTGTCCATCTCGCACCCGCTTAAACAGCACCGCCTGCCAAGCATGATCCGACTCGTCTCGCAGCGTTTGGAGCGATCGCACCATCACCTGCCCCCCACCCTCCGGATAGGGATGAATCAGGGCGATCGCAGGCAACGCCCACCCCAACCACAGCACTACGCTGCACAACAGAACCAGACCCCAGCGCCCCAGCCGTTGAATTTCCATAAGCCAACCTTGCATGATGCTCTGGTTCTTATATAGCAGGGAGCCGGAGATTCCGGGGGGATTGATGCCGCCGTTCGTGCATTCTCCCATCAACGGAATCTCGATTTTAGATTTTAGATTTCAGATTTTCGCTCTTCGCTCTTCGCTCTTCGCTCTTCGCTCTTCGTTCTTCCTTCTTCGCTCTTCGCTCTTCCACCAACCCCCTCCTCTCCCTCAGCCTTCCAAATACCGTTCCCACATTTGCTCATAAGCCCGTTCCATTTCGCGGGTAAACTGTCGGGCATTCCACAGGGGCGAGGTCTGGCGCGATCGCCGCAATTTGGCTTGAATCTCTTCGCGCAATTTCGCATCCTTACCCAGTCGCACGCCCCATTCCACATACTCTTCGGCGGTGTGGGCGATGCCTTCGGTAATGCCTGCGTTCATCATCATGCCGTAGCTGTTGCGGCTGGCGAACTGTTTGCCGACCTGCGTCACCATTGGAATGCCCATCCATAGAGTTTCCATCGTGGTCGTTGCGCCGTTGTAGGGGAACGTGTCGAGTACTACGTCAGCGATCGCCAGATTAGCCCGGTGGTCTAGCTCCGTCTTGTCGCGGCTGAGGAAACGGAGGCGATCGCCCGCCACGCCCTCTTCTTCCGCAATCTGTAAAAACAGCGATCGCACCGACTCCGAATCCCCTGCCCCCTTAATTAAAAAGTAGCTATTGGGAACCTCGCGCAAAATCTGCATCTGCCGCCGCACCGTTTCGGGATGGCGCTTGTAGGCAATCTGGGCGCTCAGGTAAATAGCAGCATCGCTGGGAATGCTCAAATCGTCGCGGCGCAGCGTCGGCACACCCACCTCAAACCCATCCACCGCCAAATACGTCTGCGGCAAACGCCAGATGGTCTCGGCATAGTATTCGTCGGCATCGTCAGGCACGACGTAGGAATCGGCAATGAAGTAATCCACCGCCGGTAGACCCGACGCATCCATCCCCAGCCACGTCACCTGCACGGGCGCAGGCTTCAGCGCCAGCACGCCCATGTTCAAATCAGACGTAATGCTATCCAAATCAACCAGAATGTCAATTTCATCTTCGCGGATAGTCTTGGCAATGCCCAGAATGTCGCCTTCGATGGCGTAAGCGCTGTCGGCTTTGCTGGCAAACCATTCGCGCCCAAAGGCCCCCGGTTCGATTTGCTGATTAAACAAAACGTGTATGTCAAAGCGGTCGTGATCGTGATGATGCAGCAGCCAGCGGCTCAGCCAGCCGACCGAGTGCGCCCGCATACAGCGCGAGATGTATCCTACTCGCAGCTTTTTGCGCTCGACGCTCCGCACCAGTGGCGCTTGCGGATACGGGATGTAAAGATCGCTTTTCTGCTTAACAGATGCCGTGAGATCGTCTTGATAGAGCTTGGCCACTCGATTTTGGAGCGATCGCGTCTCTCTGGGTGAATCACTGACATACGGATAAAAGTACATCGACGCAGTTAGGATCGAAGCGTCCAAGAGCTGATCGTCTTTAAACTCATACTCAGCGAGAAAGGTTTCTGAAAGCGCCGTGATGTCTTGCAGCGTCGCCGTCACCCGTTCCCACTGTCCGCCGCGAATCATCAGCCCCCGCAGCAGCATGGCAGTCCCCATCCAGCGCTGTAGTGTTGTTTGAGTGCCCGCCAAAAACCGCTCTGCAAAATCGATTCCCTTATCGTATTGCTCGGTGTCCTGGTAATAGGCGCTGAGTCGCAGCAGGGTTGCGGAATGATAGGGGTCAATTTGATGGCACAGTTCCGCATAGGGAATGGCGCGACTGTAGTTGATGATTTTGGAAGAAATGTTGTAGGCTGCTGCCAGCAGCGGATCGATCCAGTCGGCTGGCTGCTCCACTCGTGGAATAAATGCCTGCACCAAGGCGATCACAGCATTTTCGTAGGGAATGGTTTCCAGCAGTTGCTTGACGAGGGTAGACAGATGCTCCATCTCTGCGGCGGCGGGCTGCTCTGTCCGGAGCCACTCAATCAGTCCCAGTTCTTCGAGATTCTCTGCCTGAAACTGCTTTAGCTCTAGTTCAAGTTCCACCAGGTGCAGCGCATTTTGCCAGTCTGCTGGATTGACTTCCCGCAGGTGGCGGCGAATCAGCCAGGCTGCTTGCGCCTGTCCTTTGCGCTGCTGGCGCAGGGCCTCGGTGTGCAGGAGGTTTGATAGCTCTGTCGTCCAAGGCTCAAGCTGGTCTGGCGCTGCCTCAGACATCATCATTGTCCAAAGCAGTTGCGCTTCTTCTTCCTGTTTTTGCAACAGCCGCACCAAGCCCAAATGCCAGACTGCCGAGGGAATTGCAGCGTTTTCCTCGATCAGTTGCTCCAGCGCAACAGCGGCTGCGTCATAACGCTCAGCCCGAACCAGGGCGATCGCCTCTTGCAGCCTGGGATCGACAGGGGCGGCGCTATCAGACACAGGCTCGGAACTCAAAGTCAGCTCTGTCATAGGAATCGGGGGTATCTTGCAAGGAAAAAACTGGGGCAGATGCGAACTTGCAGGGATTTAGAGAGCGATCGCAATGTTGAATCTCTGTTCGACTAGGTTACCCAATCCCCCCGCGAAAATCGAAACGCTGGCGCACTCTGACGCACTCTAAAACAAACGCACTCTCAAACAAAAGGCTGTCAGGAGATTCTCCCAACAGCCTTCTATAAAAGAAAAGAGAACGTAGCACCAGTTGCAAGTTGAAAGAAAAACAGCGCTAAGGCTGACTCATCTCCCTTGCAGTCCGGCTTACATCCAAGTCCTACGGGCAGACGGTACCTGAGATCGTGGGGACGCTACCAATGCCGCCTTCGCACAGCAGCGCCAGGGTGGTGGCGCTACCATCGTTTGCGGTCGCAACCCACACCTTGCCAGCGTAGCCCTTCAGCGTTGCGGTCGGGGTAGCGGTGGTGGTTGCCACAGCAGCAGCGCCCGAACCTGAGGCGCTAGAGGCGTAGGTGTAGTTCTTGGTGTTGCTGATGCCCAGTTCCAGGTTGCTGAGCGCACCAAAGGTGTTCTTCTCCAGGAAGTAGGCTTGCTGACCCCGGTTGATAGAACCGACGTAGGTTTGAGCCTCAGACTGGCGAGCCTTGTTGGCTTGGTTCAGGAAGGAGGGCAGCGCGATGGCGGACAGGATACCGATGATGATGATCACCACCAGCAGTTCAATCAGTGTGAAGCCTTCTTCGCCCTTTTTCTTGTCGATCAGGTGCTGCAAAAACTTCGCTTTCAGTTCAGTCTTCATAGGGTAGAGTCTCCTTGAGGTTGCGGGATACTGGGTTTCTAACTCCTAGCGTTAATTTGCCCAGCTTGCGTCAGTTTCATATCAGGGGTCTCAAAAATTTTCTGGGATTTTCCGAAGGACTGAAAGCCTTGCAGTGTCAGGAATCTAACTCAGTGAGTACGTATAAAAACGCATCGAGTCGGTTCAACAAATTTTGTACCCTGGCAAATGCCGTGTTCTCACTGAGTGGCTCCAGCGTTGCCCAGTCTGTGGGCTGGATCTGTTGCCAGCGCTGGGCTAGGGCTGCCACGGTCTGAGGGCCCTCCCAGAGGGGCAGCAGGCAGGCGGTTTCTAGGGCCGTCAGCAAAACGGGGCCCATTGCGGGCAGGTCGATGTAGCGGGTTAGCTCGAAGGGCTGGCTGGTTTCAATCTGGGCGATCGCCGCTTCTCGGATCGGCGCAGCCCGCAAAACCGGATGCAGATGCACCCTTGCCCCCTGCCATGCTTCATCGTCCCAGGCATCGACAGGAATCCCCGGTGGGTCAGCATCCGCCCGCACACACCAAAAATCCATCAGGCGATTGACCGGATGTAGCAGTTCATACATGCGTAATTGCGCTGGCGGATCGGCGGCCATCAGGCTCATGCCCCATAGCGCGGGCAGGTCGTCGCCGTCCTTAAACAGGTCGGGCACTTGCCAGTGTCGCCAGTTCACCATGCTGAGAAATTCCAGATTAGCCGCGCCCAGCAGGTCAAACACGTCGGGAATCGTGAAGCCTTTGTCGCCCACCAGCAGATGATTCGCCAAAATGCTGCCGTCGCTTTCGGGCCGTTCATATTCAGGCTTCCAGGCATGCTGCTTTAGCACTACGTCTGGCTTTAGGGCTTTCATCGTGTTAATCACCACCTGCACGGCTTCGCTCTGGGAGGTTTCCGGCTTCATCAGCCCGATCGCCCGAAAGAGTTCCTGCGCTCGATAAAACGCATGGCGCTGGAGGGCACTGTGCAGATTGACCCGCAGGATGCCGTCGGGCTTGAGAACGCTGGTCATGGCCTGTAATGCTGCCAGCGGATCGGGCACGAGATACAGCGTCTCATCGCAGTTGATGTAGTCAAAGTGCATCCCTAGGCTGGGCAAGTCTTCGATCAGCAGCGTATAGAACTCGGTGTTGGGAATTTGGTGATAGTCGAGCCGCTGCCTCGCCAGCTTGACCGACGCTTCCGACAGGTCAACGCCGATGATCGTGGCACCGGGATTGGCGATCGCCAGCAGATGCGCCTTATAGCCCGTGCCGCAGCCCGCATCCAAAATCACCTTGCCCACCGTATCCACTGCCCGCCGATAACGCAGATAGTACGGCGTGACCATGCTATGCACAAACTGCATATCGTAATCCGCCAGGGGTGACTGGTCGAGCGGAATCCGGGGATAGGGCGCATTGTCAAACTGGGCGCGGAGTTGGTCGAGGGTAGAAGAGGACATTGGGGTCATGGGGGAACGGGATAATCGCTTAGATGATTCAGGTGATTCAGATGATTAGAGAGGGCGTTGATGCTGTTTATTGATGCTGTTCGTTGATGTTGTTCGTTGATGTCGTGGCATCACGCCATTGCTCTAAAGCTCAACCAGGACAAACAAACACCGCTCCAGCCGCTTGATCAGTTCAACCGCTTGCCCCAGGGCGGCATCCGGGGTCATCGGTTCCAGGCTGGGCAGTTGGACGGGGTGGAAGCGCTGATACTGATGGGCGATCGCCGCGATGGAGTGCGGCCCGTCCCACAGCGGCAGCAGCGAGAGTGCCTGACTGCTGCTCAGCACCACGGGCGTTGGCGAAACTTGGCTGAGGTGGCGACTTATTTCAAACGGCTGAGAAGCCTGACACGCCGCCAATAGTGCCTGACGCACTCGCTCGGTGCGGAGTTGGGGATGCAGGTGCAGGGTCGCCCGCTGCCAGTCGCTTAGCGCCCAGTTTTGCACTGTCCGGTCTGGGCGCGAGTCGGGCGGTTCCGCTTCGGTGGCAACGCCACACCAGGCATCCAGCAGGCGATGCACCGGATTCAGCAGTTCGTAGAAATAAAGCTGGTCTTCGATCGAGCAATTGGGCACCAGTTGGTCCCACGGCTCCGGCAGCGCATGGGGATTTTGGAACAGGTCGCGCAAATCCCAATGCAGCCAGTTCACCATGCTGATCAGTTCTAGGTCTGCCGACTTTAGCAACCCAAACAGATCAGGAATGGTATAGCCCTTATCGCCCAGCAGCAGATGATCGACCAGCACACCCTCTGGCTGCTGATCGTAAATCGGATGCCAGGTGGTCGTTTTCAGGACGACATGATCCTGGAGGGCGTTCATGGTTTCATGCACCAGCCCGACTTCTAGCTCCTCTGGGTTGCCCTCCATCAGCCCCAGCATCCGGAACAAATCCTGCGCTTGGTAATAGCGGCGACGCTGATAAGCGCTGTGCAGATTCACCCGCAAGAGGCCGTCCGGCTTGAGAACCGAGCGCATCGCCTGCAACCCCGCCAGCGGATTGGGCAGCAGATACAGCACCTCATCGCAGTTGATGTAGTCGAACTGTATTCCCAGTTGCGGCAATTCCTCGATCAGGCCGGCGTAGCATTCCACTTGGTCAAACCCGTGGTAAGCCAGCCGCTGGCGGGTTAGCTCCACCGATTTTTCCGACAAGTCCATGCCGACAATCTTTGCGCCCGGATTGGCCTCCGCCAGCATCAGGCACTTATAGCCACTGCCGCAGCCCGCGTCCAAAATCAACCGATCTTGTGGGTCGATGACGCGACCATCGCGGCGGTAATACGCCGTTATCAGGCTGTGCTTGAAGAGGGAATTTGGATCATCCTTGGGCGACTGCTCCAGCGGCACGCGGGGATAGGGCGCGTGGTCAAATTGCTGGCGGATTTTGTCCAGGGCTTCGGGGGAGAGCATGGGCGGGAAGAGGGAAGAGGGAAGAGGGAAAAACGAAGAAGGAAGAACGAAGAACGAGGAGGGAAATAGGAAGGATTGTGGAATTTGCGATTGCGTCTTCTGTATGAGTATGCCCATCTACAGGACAGAGTTACCTGAGCAGCATAACCCACGCGGGCGATCGCCCTTTTATCCCAAAATCACCCAACGTCCATCACTCCGACTCCTGATCAGCCAACCGCTCTTCTCGCAGCGCCCGCAAAATCGGAATCTGGCGGTATTGATCGGGCTGGACGGCGGCCCAGTCGATTCCGGCGGGTTTGGGGAAGGTGTGATGGGTGGCGATCGCCCCTTCTGGCGTGATCACCCAGTCCAGCGACCAGTCGTGCGGCTCTACGGGCAGTTGGGCTGCGTCCACCAGTTGCAGCGGGTGGATCGTGGTGACGATTTGCGTATCGGGCTTCAACAGGTTGAACTGTTGCAGCAGGGCGAGTTCCAGGTCGGCGAAGCCCGCGCCCTTGC
>NZ_DVEA01000029.1:0-2060 GCF_015295965.1 Thermoleptolyngbya sp. M55_K2018_002 | reverse complement strand
CGGAGCAATGGTATTCGGAGCAATGGTATTCGGAGCAATAGTATCCGGAGTGCTGTGAATTTAGCCGGAGCTTTATGCAGTCATGTCATAAAGTCAACTGGATGGACGGGTAAATCTGTGCATCCCATGAGCCAAACTGGTTAAATCAGGGAATGCTAAATCTATTGCTGAGGCTCGACTTGGGTGAATCGGTCTGGGGCGATCGCCCACTGAGGCTCGACTCATGACCCAACTGCTCTAGTGCGACACATCCTCTGCAAGGCCCGTATGTTTGACCTCCCATGTCCGGTTCTAATGTTTCTTCGGTTGGTTTTTATGCGGTCGCGGACACTCCTCAAGTTATGCAGATAGACCCCCAAACCTTTACGGTCAAATTTTGGGGCGTTCGCGGCAGTGTGCCCACGCCAGGTGTCGAGATGGTGCGCTATGGAGGCAACACGCCCTGCGTAGAGATGCAAGTCGCCGGGCAGCGAATTATTTTCGACGGAGGGACGGGGCTGCGCCTGCTGGGCAAGCACCTGCGCGATGAAATGCCCGTCGAGGCGCACCTGTTTTTTACCCACACGCACTGGGATCGTATCCAGGGATTTCCCTTTTTTGCGCCTGCTTTTGTACCCGGAAATTGTTTCCATATCTACGGGGCGGCCGGCCCAAATGGCGCGTCAATCAAGCAGCGCCTCTCCGATCAAATGCTGCGCCCCAATTTTCCCGTGCCGTTGCAGGTGATGCAGGCGGATCTGAAGTTTGTAGACATCGTGCCGGGGTCGGTGATTCCGATTGAGGATGTGACGGTGGAAGCTGTATCGCTCAATCGACCCAATGGGGCGCTGGGCTATCGCGTAACCTGGGGCGGCTATTCGGTGGTCTATGCCACAGATACCGAGCGATCGCCCGATTCGGTGGAGCAAAATCTGAAGTATCTAGCGCAAGACGCAGATCTGCTGATTTACGACGCAGCCTACATCAGCGATCATGCCCTGGTTGACCCCGAAGCAGCCACCGGGGAGCAGAACCACGGCTGGCAGTCGGGCATCGATTTGGCGATCGCCGCTAGGGTCAAACAGGTCATCATGTTCCACCACGACCCAGCCCACGAGGACGATTTTCTGGACAGCATCGAGCAGGATGTGCAGTCTCGCTATCCCAATGTGAAGCTAGCCCGCGAGGGCATGGTGCTGGACGTGACGAGATTCGGGAACAATCTTTCGGCGTAGATTAGCACTCCGGCATCATAAGTCGGCATAGCGATCGACCGCGACGCGCAACTTTCAATCTGCCCTCATCCCCCAACCCCTTCTCCCAAGTGGGGAGAAGGGGCGCAAGAGAGGCTTGAAGTCCCTCTCCCGCCTTGGGAGAACACACTTAAAGCCTCCGGCGTACCAGAAAAGGGAAAGGGAGATTAGCAAGGTTGCACGTTGCATAAAGGTTGCACGTTGCATAAAGATGGACAACGCGATGCGCTGCCCATCCTTACGTCTTCAGGACATCTTCACGATTGGCCCCAATCCCTAAACATGAGTCAACTGTCGCTTCATTTCGTCGGCATACTGATCCGCATTTAGCCCCACCAGCACATGTAGCTTGTGGTCGGTCAGATGCATCACGCCGTTAGCGCCGGCCGCACTAAGCGCAGAGTCATCCACTACGCTGTCGTCTGCCACCTCGACCCGCAGGCGCGTCAGGGCAGCAGGTTCCACGCTGCGGATATTGCGGCGACCCCCAAGGGCAATGATCAGGTTTTCAGCCTTCTCGGCAGCCATCGGGTCGCGGGCCGGAGCGCCACTGCCCACAGCCGCCTCTTCAGCGACTTCGGCTTCACCCGCCGCCGGCGTGTAACCCAGATCCGCTTCCGGGCCAGCGGTTTTCAAATACTCGATCATGTCGGTCTTGAGGTTTTCTGAGCGCGGGCCGAAAATCGCCTGCACGCTGTTGCCCACCTCCAGCACACCAGATGCACCCAGCGCCTTCAGTCGCGCCTTGTTCACCTTGCTCTTATCTTTGACGGTAATCCGCAGGCGGGTGATGCAAGCGTCCATCACCTCGATATTGCTGCGCCCGCC
>NZ_DVEA01000401.1:0-2063 GCF_015295965.1 Thermoleptolyngbya sp. M55_K2018_002 | reverse complement strand
CTGGCAATTGTGCGCCAGCTTCAGGCCATCGATGATGGCGCGCGCCTTCTCGGGCAGGCCGTCCTTCTTCACCAGCGGCAGCACGGGCCAGCCCAAAGCCGCCCTCCGCACCCACGGATTTCTGCTGGCCCAGCACCGCGCCCTGGCCCACAGCCTGCACCTGACTCCAGGCGAGATCGATTTATCAACGCTGCCCATTTTCGTGCTGGCAAACCTCGCGTCCGGTGTCGCCAGTCTGCTGCCCAATGTAGACTTGCGCTATCCCGGCAAGGTTGATGCCAGACGGCTGCTGCGGGATATCCGACGCTACCGACCGACGAGTACGGCTGCGTCTCCGGCGCTGTTGGGGCGACTGGTGACGGAATGTGAGGCGACGGGGCAGACGCTGCCCGAATTCCGCCGTATTTTTACGGGCGGTGCGCCAGTGTTTCCGGGGCTGCTGCAACGGCTAGCGGCGATCGCCCCCCAGGCCGAAGTCACCGCCGTCTATGGCTCCACCGAAGCGGAACCCATTGCTCACGTTGCCCACCATGAGATTCAGCCCGACGACCTAGCCCGCATGGCCCAGGGAAAGGGTCTGCTGGCGGGCTATCCGGTGCCAGAAATTGCGCTGCGAATTTTGGGCGATCGCTGGGGTCAGCCTATACCGACCATGACCACTGCCGAACTGCACACCCAAACCCTGCCAGCGGGCGCAGTCGGCGAAATTGTCGTCAGCGGCGACCATGTGCTGCCTGGATATTTGCACGGCCAGGGCGACGCGGAAACCAAGTTTCGAGTAGACGGCGCTCCCTGGCACCGCACGGGCGATGCGGGCTATCTGGACGAGCAGGGTCGGCTATGGCTGTTGGGGCGATGCAGTGCCAAGCTAACAGATAGCTGGGGCACGATTTATCCCTTTGCAGTAGAGGCGGCTGCCCAGGCGCAACCGGGCATTCATCGATCGGCGCTGGTGGCGCATCAGGGTCGGCGGGTGCTGCTGATAGAATGGGCAGAGCATTTTCCCAAAGCAGCGCGATCGCCCGCGCTACGGGACTTGCAAACCGCACTGGCCTGGGCCCAAATTCACCAGTTCCACCCTTGCCAGATTCCGGTAGACAAGCGCCACAACGCCAAGGTGGATTATCCCGCACTGAAACGACTGCTCGACCGCCTGTGATTCCGATACCCGTGCCCCGATGCCCGTGCCCAAATGCCCGTGCCCAAATGCCCATGATCCGATGCCTGTAACCCGATGAACGAACCCACTCCCCCAACGGACTACCGGATGAGCCTGCGCGAAGGTGGGGCGATCGCCCTGGGCGGGCTGCTGGTAATTTTGGGCGGCATCGTGGGGCTGGGCGATAAGGCGATTCGCAATGCGACTGATCCGGCGCGGGCCGAGGCGATCGCCCGCAGCATGATGGACTATCGCATTCCCGGACAGGTGCATGGACTATTTGGCATCAACATTGGCAGCGTCAAGATGGGCGTGGTAACAAATGCGCCGCCTGCTGAATCGTCTAACGTGCTATCCAGCGTTCAGTCCACCGTGTCATCAAGCGTGGAACCTTCTGTGCCACCTGATGGGTCTTCTAACCGATCTTCCAGCGTTCCAATGGAATTAGCAGAGGCATCGCAAACCCATCTGGGCGATCGCACGCGGGTTGAACTGCTAATCGCCCGTGCCCCCCTCAGTGCCCGCTCTCGAATGAACCACACAAACGGCGAATCTGACTTTAGCCTGCTGTCGCTGCCCGGTGTGTCTATTTCCTACGAAATCCAGGGCGAATTTCAGCCTACCACCAGCCGTGACCAGCCCGGATTTCTCTGCGAGGTGCCCACTGTGATTAACATCGAATCAGGCCGGGCGCTGCTGATAGACTCGCCTCGTCCAGTTCCCGCCATTCGCTATGAAGCCACTATTGAGCTAGACGGGCAAAACCACTCGATTATCTTGATGGCAATTGGGCAAGATGCGAAAAAGACGGCGCAGCAGGTCTATGAGTCCTTGCGCTGTCGCTAGAGCCTAGTTGCCTGATAAGTAGGTGGACATTAATAAATATAAAACCCAAATACAAATA
>NZ_DVEA01000155.1:0-11387 GCF_015295965.1 Thermoleptolyngbya sp. M55_K2018_002 | reverse complement strand
TTAATCGGGTTCCTCCAATAGTCGATCATCAGCCCTCCTCTTTGGAGTCAGTCGCGCCGCGCATTTTCCGGTTCACCAAGCGCTTATTGCTGCCTTCGGCATAGGCTGCAAAGCCACGCTCCCAAACGATACGGTTGAGTTCTGCCAGTTTCCAGCCCTCGGATTCGGCGATCGCCTCCAGATCCCTGAGCAGCGGCTCGGGAACGGCGAACTTGATCTCAATCATGCGTGGGCTGTCAGTGCGTGGCATAACTTCTGAGTCTTGATTTTCCATAATCCTACGCCTTACTAGGGGCGGTTTTTGCAACTTCTCAGAATTTTACCCCGTAAAAACTCCGTTAGTACGGGTCACTAACGGAAGAAGTGTGTTATTCTCGTTCTCATGGCGATCGTGAAACACGCCAGAAACGATATGGAAACTAGGTTTTCTGGATTTTGTTTCAAACCGATCGCTGAAAGTATTAATTTTTCGTGTTTCACGGTTGTTTCAAGCCGTTTCACCCAGTTTCATCAAGCATTCCAGGAGATCTGCCCATGAAATCGCTAACTTCGTTCTGTAAAGACCATGACCTTCCTAAGGCGACGGTCTATCGGGACTGCCAAAAGCTCGGAATTGATGTGAGCCAAGGGCTGACACCGGACGCGATCGCCCGCCTTAAGTTTGAGTACAACATTGAGGATTCGCAGGAGCCTAAGCCCGTCGCATCGCCCGCCGAGGTTGTGCCCGATGGGTTTGTGCGCCCTGGCAGTCTCGCCGCTGTTAATGCCCGTGAAATCCAGCTACCAGAAGGGTTTGACGCAAGTCAGATGGTGCGCTTTTTTGACGGTATTGCAGGCGATTCGACCGATACGGCCAAGCTGGTGGCGATCGCAGACCTGGCGCTTAATGCGGTCAATACCGTAATGGATGGCAAGCTGCAGCAGCAGCGGGAGCAGCTAACGCAGGCAGAAAGAGACGCCAAGGCGCTAGCTGATAAGATTGCCGCCGCCAAGACTGACCTCAAAGTTAAGGCGCTAGAAAGCCGGATGCTGGCAGAGCGCCAGACGAGCGCAACCCAGTCCGCTGAGGCTCTTTTTGATGAGCTGATGACGATGGGAAAGCCTGCCGAGGGTGGCAGCTCGCAGCCCTAATTACTGCGATCGCGACCTTTGCGATCGCCCTCACGACGCTGGGGCTGCTGCTAAAAACACCCTCGCAGATAGCCCCAGCCGCGCCAAAACCGCCCCCCATTGAGGACTCTAAAAATGCCGAAAGTCATCTACCAGGCTGCACAAATTGAAGATGCTGATTGGGAAGTCAGAGCAGCGATCGCCACGATCGCCCACCTCGACTCGGAGCCGACCCCAGAGGCGATCGCCCGCTTTACCGGGATGAGCAAAAAGGCGATCGCCCCTAGCCTCAGACGACTCGAAGAAGTGGGGCTGATTTTCCGTAGTAGTGCCCGAAGAAGTGTCCGAAGTGATAGCGGCTCAAAACCCACTTCTGCCGTCGCTTCTACTACTACGAAGTGCCCCAGAAGCGCCCGAAACCCCCACCCCGCCCAACGCTCGAAGTAGTAGAAGAAGAACCCTAGAGGACAACCAAAATGGACAGAATTGTTGACCTTATCTGCAAGCTGCTAATCGGATATTTTGCCCTCATTTTCGTCTCAATCGGCTTCGGCAATCTTGGCTTGATCCAGCTTCAGCAGCCCGCGCCAACCCTACAGCAAAGCATCCAATCATGAGCCAAATTGTCAAATACAATCCCGGCGCAATCACGCCGGAAGTAATCGAAAAAGCGACCCCCTTGGAGCTGCGCGCCGAGATTGTCCCCGCCGCCAAAACCGCCTACTTACAAGGTGATCAGCAGGGCATGGAAATGCTGCTTCAAGCCCTCGCCCAAGAGGGGCATTGCAGGCTGGTGGTCGGAGGCGATTTGACGGTTAACTATCAGGTCACCCATCACCACCACCACGCAGCACCAGAGCGCAGAGAGCGCGATCGCCCCGCTATCTGCGCCCGTCGTGAAGCGCCTGCTTTTGACCCCACGAACCTGCACCACGCCGCCATCTGCTTTCTGATTGCAATGGGATTTCTGGCAATTAATCGGGCTGTTTTTACAGCCAGCATCATCGACTATTACTGGCTGCGGCCAGCCCCCCAGATCCACTACTACGGAGCGCCCCCCAATGGAAACGGCTACTAGCAACGGGCACAAGCCCAAGACCGTTGACGAAGTTATCAACCTAATCCACAACCCGCCGCCGGATGCTGCACCACCCCCGCCCGACTGGACAGCGATGGACAGCGTTGGCAATCAAGCTCAGGGCGCTGCTATCGCACAGCCCGCGACTGCGCCCGCACCCCTCGCTCAGCAGTCCGCCCAACCTGCTGCGATCGCCAATGTCCTGCAAGCGCTCAAGACCAAAGCAGCGCCCCGCAAGGCTGGGCAGGGTAAATCGAACCCGATTGAGCGCCTAGTCGCAGTTGCTGCGGCGGTATCGCTGGGTGCATGGCTCAGCACGGGCAAAGGGATCGCTGGGTTCATGGTTTTCCAGTCCTCCCACCTGTGGCTCTACCTGTCGGTGGCACTGTTGCTGGCTGCGGTCATGAAGTGGCAGCAATCCCAAAAGATGGACTTGCTGACTTTTAGCCTGCTGGCGATCGCCATGGCCGGCATCGCCATGCTCTCCGGCTTCTTGAGCTGGCTGCTACTGGGGACGCTGCTAACGGCAGGGCTGATCTGGATGTACACCGACCTAACCAACGGCGGCGGCATCGAATACCCCACGCCGATCATTGCTGCGGTGACGGCGATCGCCCTGCTGAGTGGAGCTGGCGAAATGTTGCCCAAATCCCCGCAGCAGCCCCTTAATCAACCCGTCGATCAACAGCAAAACGCAGGTTAGGCAATGGAAAAATATGGAAAAATACAGCCCCACAATCAACCCGCTCATCTTCCAGCCAGGGCAGATCGTGACACCCCAGCACTTCCGCATGGCGCTGGGGCCGCACTTTGATACAGAGATTGGGGCGCAAGTTGAGGCGCTGTATCGGCAGGGCGATCAAGCATCGCTAAATCAGATGCTGCAAAAAACCTGCAAGCTGGGTTTTGCGCGGCTGGTTTACCCGTGCCCTGGAATGGCGCACTGGGGCGATGTGATCGCTCAAGCAACTGGATTCTATTTCATGGGTGAACCCGGCAGCGGTAAAACTAGCGCCATGCTGTCACTGCTCAGCGCCATGCCCCGCATGATGGGCAGCGCTGAGATCCCCTACATCACAATCGTTGATTGGCACAACGAGCCAGGGAAGTGGCAAGGACTGCCCGTAATTGAGGAGTATCGCCAGACAGTGCAGTGGATGCAGTGGCTGCGCGACACCGAGCTAGAGCGCCGCAAGCGCGACCTCAGAAAAGGGCAAAAGCACCCCTGGCTATTCTGGGTAGTGGATGAGATCGGTGCGCTCAAGCGGACATTTGCCCGTGAGTCGGCAAAGCTAAAGCAAGAAGCTCAGATTGCTGGCGCAAACCGAGACGCGGAGCGCAAAGCGGAGCTACTGCGCGAAGCCTTCGATCTGGAAAACTTGTTGGGCGACTTTCTGGAGACCTTGGGTAGCGAAGGGCGTAAGTACAACATTATTGGTATCGCCGCCAATCAGGTGGCCAGCACCAAAGGAAACGGCGTTGAGGGCATGGGCGATGTGCTTGAGTCCTACGTCAAGGTTTACCAAGGGCGCATTGCCATCAAGTGGGCAGAGATTGAGGGCGCTAGCCGCTCCCAACGTGATTGGCTGTCTGCGATGGCTTATCCCTGCTACATCTCTAAGTTTGGGCCAGCCCTCCATCGATCGCACTGGCCATACGCCCGCCGTGAGCGCGGGCAGCCCCCAGTCAATGTTTTCCAGATCCATGCCCGCCCAGTAGAACTGCGCCAACCTCAGCCAGTTGCCGCCGCGCAGTTTGAGCAAACCTTGTTTGAATCCAGTTTGCGGAGCAAGCAGCCTGCAACAGCGATCGCCCCTGCTGAACCAGAAGCGCCTGGAGGCGATCGCAACTTTGCCGAGGACTTGCAAACCCTGCAAACCCTGCTGCAAGAAAACCCCAACGCATCGCAGACCGCAAAGCTCAAAGCGCTGGGCTATCCAGCCAGCGGCGCAAAGTTCTACGAAGGCAAGGAATACCTCAAACGATTGGAGAGTGAACTGTGAAGCTATTGACCCCAGCGATCGCAAGCGTCCTGGCATTTATCCCGGTTTTTGGGATGCTCACCTCTGACCCTCAGCAAAACCCAGCGTCAGTTCAGCCCAGCCAGCGATCGCCTCAAGGTGTGCGACTAGTGGCAGATGTGAGCGATCGGGCACTGTACTTGCTCAAGCCCGCCGGTACGCAGCAAGCGTATCCGGCGGGCTTTGGCCCGACTACCCCGTTCGGGCAATTTCAGATCACGTCCAAAATCCCTAACCCGACCTACCAAAATCCGCAAACAGGCGAGATTTCTAAGGGGGTGCTGGGCGAGTGGTTTCTGGGCTTCAGAAATGCGCCTGAGGGCTACTACGGCATCCATGAGGGCGACATCCACCAACCCTCGAACGGATGTATACGGCTAAATGAATTCGACTTGAGGGCGATCGCCGCCCAAGTCACACTTGGAACCCCTATTGAGATCAGACCATGACCCAACCTTAGGGGCGATCGCCCTCCTCAAAGCTGACTCCAAAATCCGTCTTTAGAACGTCCTCGATTTTCCGCAGCGTCGGCTCTGCGATCGCCACCTCCCGATCCCTGACCAGGTTGTACCAGTAGTGCCGGGATATCCCGGCCTCGCGACACACCTCAGAGACGCTAATCCCCGCCCTGCCCCTAGCCGCTTCGATCGCAGCAGGGAGATCAGGCACATCGATCTCCGTTTTCACAATTCGCCTAACTTTCACGGGCATCCCGGCAAACTCCCTTACTAACTTATCCCAATTCTAGATTGATACTTGACACCTGTAAAGTAGACAGTTTACAGTAATGAATAAGCAGTAAGCCCGCAAGCAACGGCGGCTAATCAGAGCTTTGATATCTGAGGAACTGTGCGAAGCGCTGACTTATAGATACGGCAAAGGGCGATCGCCAGCCCGCAAAAGCAATGGCGATCGCCCTTCATGTGAACCCTAGAAAAGACCCACAGGTAGATTATGACTCAACTGCAAGTGATTGAAGACGGACAAGCGATCGGCGTTGCTTACTCCTCGCTTTGGGGCGGCTGGTTGGTTAACTCCCCCTACTGTCGAGACAAAGGAGACGGGCTACAGCTTTCCGCGTTTGGCCACTGGGAGGTGAAGCCCTGGGAAACCAAAGAGCTGGCGATCGATGCCATCCTCACCGCCTACTACGCAGCCCGCCCCACCCTAGTCACTTAATCAGAAAATCAGCATGGGCGGGCTGCTTGAGATCATGTTTGGCAAACTCTGCCCTGACTGCCGACCAGAACATAAACGCGGCTATCCCCCGCCCTCTGAGCGCGTTTCTCCAGAGTTGAAAACGCAAAACCCGCCCCAGAGTCGCAAACCACAGGGCGGGATCGACCTCGGAGGGTCATCAAAATGCTATCACTACTGGTTTTCCTGTTCGTGTCCGTGTCCGAAGTCCGCACCGCCTGCAGCCAAGATCCCTGCACTTACGAAAAGCAGCGTAAAGCCCCCGGTTTCTAACCGGGGGAGTGTCAAACTCTAAGCAGCTATTGAAGCCATCGCTGAAAACGACACGCTGAAAACGACACGCTGACGTATTTCAGCCAACCCAACTACGCACCCCAGAAACCCATGAGCAACCTCGCAATCAAAGACACCAGCGCGATCGCAAATGTAGGCTGGTCATCCTCTCAAATTCAGCTAATCAAGTCGCAGCTAATCACCAAAGGCGGCGACAAAGATCCGGGCCCGTCTGACGATGAACTCGCCTACTATTGGAATGTCTGCAAGGTGACTGGACTCTCGCCCTTTCGTCGCCAGATCTACGCAATTCGGCGCTGGGACAAGGGGCTGGGGGGCTACAAGATGGCGATTCAAGTCGGCATTGGCGGGCTGCGGGCGATCGCCTCTCGTACTGGGCAATACGCAGGCAGTGACGAACCGCTATTCGATGAGGGGCTTTCCGCCTACGAGATGAAGCGCCAAGGGCGATCGCCCGTTGCTGCCAAAGTGACGGTCTATCGTCTTCTAGGCGGCGTTCGCTGCCCGTTCGTCGGCATAGCCTTGGCGGATGAGTTTAAGCAAAATAGCCCGCTTTGGGGGTCAATGCCCTTCAATCAGTTGGCAAAATGCGCCGAATCTCAGGCGCTCAGTAAGGCATTTCCCGAAGAGGTGGCAGGACTGGAATTGTCACAGGAAGACGCTCCCGGCGGCGAGTTTGGAGGCGATCGCACTCCACCCAGTAGCTACCACAACAGCCGGATCTGGCTAACTTTTGAGGCGAAACTGCGTGAGGCGATGCAGTCACAGGACGCACCCCAAAAGCTGGAGATTCTAGAAAATTGGGCGCTATCCAAGGTGGCAGAAGGCACGCTGCCCGCGATCGCCCGCAACGCAATTGAGTCAGAGATCCGGCGGGCTTTGGAGATCATGCGCGATCGCCACGGTGCACCGATGCCGACCCCTGAAGCAACACTGATTGATGTTGACGTGGCGGACGAATTTTGATCGCCTTCCGGCATGGGCGATTTTGAGCTGTTTCAAGCCTGGGGCGATCGCGCTTTGGGCGTACTGGTCTAATCAGTAGGCAAAATCAGCACAATCTCTGCCTTGATAGCCAGCCGAAGGCGATCGCCCTCACCGTACTGGAATAGCCCCGTCGAATAGCCCTCGACCCCGTCAGCGGCGTACTCTCCGCATAGCTCAAAGAAGCGCGTCAAGAACTCCTCTTGGCGCGCTGTTAGTTTGGGCGGTGGGTCAGGAGACTGCACCGTCGATCGGATCAAAGGAGGTGAAGTAGTCGCGACAATATGCCCGCAGCATTCCCAGCCAGCGATCACTCACCTGGCGGCGTTCGTCTTCAGTGCGGTATTCGGTGAGCAGTTTTAGCTCTGCCTCGCTCCGTTTGGTTAGCTGCAAGGCAAGCGAGTCGGTAATGGGCAACGCCCAGCCATCCAACCCGCGCACACCGGGCGCATCGCACAGGCAGCAATCCGCTAAAAACAGCACGTCAACCCGCAGGTTTTTTGTGCGTCCAGTCAACCGCGAGTGGCGGGCGATTGTAAGGCGGTGAGTAGCTGTTGGAGCGACCGAGAATTTTTCTGCGCGAAGCTCTGCGCGCTCAAGGCGATCGCAGGTAATGAGTAGGTCGAACCACGCCGCCTGTCGAAAAACACAGCGCCAGACCCGAACCCGAACGAATCCCCGTAGATGCTCCTCACCTGTTTCCAGCAGGAGTAGCGAGATGAGCGGGCGATCGACGCGCCTAGGGATTCGCACTGGTCGATATCCGGGACGTGTTCCGCCAAATAGTCGAGCCGCGAGTCGTTTAAGCCACCGCCGAAGCTGCTGCGTCCATCCATAAGGCTTCCTCCTTTGCATTCTCTGCTCCAAACGAGAGCGCATCCGCTAGAGTTCCTGGTGCGTGTGCGTTTTTTGTCGCGCACAGCACCCAGATCAGTGCAAAATGAGGGCAGTGCTGGTTTACTCCCTTGACCCCTGCCACCGCCCTCACCAGGTATCGCGCCGAGCAATCGCCCTCCCTCAGAAACGCGATCGCCACCCAAAACGACGGACTCGCCAAAGAGGTGGCCCACCGCTGGGCCAAGCAGTGCAGCGTCCCTTTTGAGGACTTGCTACAAGTTGCCAGAATTGGGCTGCTCAAAGGAATTGAGCGCTACGACCCGGCGCGGGGCTGTGCGTTCAGCTCCCTGGTTGTCCCCTACATTCACGGGGAGATTCAGCATTTTTTGCGAGACTATGCCTGGGATCTGGGCAAAGTGCCGCGCGGCGCAATCGAAATCAACAGCAAGGTGCGGGCGATCGCCCGCAGGTGGCAGGCAAAAGGGCGCGTCGTGCCCCTCCACAAAATCGCTGCCTCGCTCGGCATTTCGGGCGATCGCTGGCGCGAAATCGAAGAAATCACAACCCGCCACCCGCTAACAGATTTAGACAGCGCTGCGCTGGCAGCCGTGCCCGATGGCGAGGACGATCGGATCACGCAGCTCCGGCGCGAACTGGCGCGACTGCCCAATCCGCACCGCACCGCCCTGCGCCTGCTGTATCTGGAAGGGCGATCGCCCGCCGAGGTCGCAGCCACCCTCAAGCTTTGCCCCGCCGAACTGGAGCAGATCGCAGCGGCGGGGCTGCTACGCCTGAAAACCCGTCTGGAGGCTAATGATGCCCACTGAAATCGTGGCTACATTCAACTGGCACAGCTTGAACCCGATGGTGCGAGAGGCGATCGCCGACAGATGCACCCAAATTATCTCGTTGCACCGCCAGACCGTTCTCTCGCACGTCGAGATTGGACGGCTGCTGAGCGAAATTCGAGCGCAGTTGGGCAGTGCTTCCTGCTATCGCCAGTGGCTTCAGTCTCACGAATTTCCCTACTCGCTGCGCTTTGCCTACGGCTGCGAATGGCTCTATCAATGGGCGACGCAGATCGAAGAAATGCAGACCCTGCATCTGCTCGACATTGAGGCAGCAAAGCTACTGGCAGAGCCAAGAGCGGGCGAGTCAGCACGGCAGAGGGCGCTGGAATTGGCAGCGGCGGGCGATCGCATCTCTTACACCAGAGCCAAAGCGCTGATTGCGGGCAACGACATCGACTGCATTGTGCCTGGAAAGGCGATCGTCGTGAAAGACCCTACCAGCGACCTGTTTGGGCGCACGGTCACGATCCGGGAGATCGACCGGCGCGAGGGCGTGGCCACCGTGCTGGACGAACGGCTATTGGTCGAGATTCCGCTGAGCGAACTGCTGCCAGAGGAACCCGCCCCCCGCCCGCCTGCGCCAACCAAATCAGCAGCGCCCGACGTGCGATCGCTTGCCTCATCTGAAGTGGAGCGGGAGCGGATTGAGCTGCTAGAGGATTTGCTGCGGCGGTTTGTGAATGTCATCTCTAGCGGGCGATCGCCTATTGCCCTGGTCAACGAAGCCCGCGAAATCCTTGAATGAGGAACCCTCGCACCGGAGCTAAACCAATCCGCTGGGCTGCACTCCTGACCCAGTCCAGCGTCCTTCCAACCTCCCCTTATGCCAGAAGAAATCCTCCCGATCGCCGCTCTCCAGTTCGACCCGCGCAACGCCCGCAAGCGCACCGAACGCAGCAGTTACATGATCCGCACCAGCTTGGAAAAGTTCGGGCCCATGCGATCGCTGGTGGGTCAGCGCCTACCGGATGGGCGAATCATTGTGCGGGCAGGTAACGGCACCTTGGAAGAGGCTGGGCAGGTCGGCATCGACAAGGTGCGAGTCGTTGAGCGTCGCCCTGATGAGTTGGTGGTCGTGGTGGCCAACGACTTGGATGAGCGGCAGTGGGCGCAGTATGCGATCGCCGATAATCGCGCCTCAGAACTGAGCGATTGGGATGAGCCAGTGCTTGAGGAGCTGCACGACGAATATGACCTTGGCGACTGGTTCATAGAGTCTGAGATTGAGGACTGGAGTGAACCGCCGCCGGATGATGACGATGAGCCTGCTGGGTCTGGGGTGGATGGCGATCGCTACGTCCTCCCAATCGTCCTCAATCACCGCGAGAATCAGATCTGGCAAGCGGTCAAGCGCGGCTATGGACTGAAGGACGACAAAAAGGTGTTTCTCAAGCTGCTAGAGGGGATGGAACTACAGTGAGCCAGCAGCTAACCGCGTACTATGGCGAGTTTCTTATTTCGCCCATCCCGCTAGAGCTATCGGTTATTGAACCTTGCTCAATGGGTTGCCTGTATTGCTTTGCCGTGCTGGGCGATCGCCACCACGCCGCAAAATCCGGCAAAAGCAAAGCCCGCAACGGTTCCAAGCAAGCCGTTAATTTGCTGGCAGACTACCAAAACCGCAACACCCTAGAGGCACAACTGCTGCGCGACGGATACCCGGTGCTAATCTCCAACCGCACCGACCCGTTCAGCCTCAGCAACCGCACGGCGGCGATTCCGATCATGCGCCTGATGACCGAGCTAGAAATCCCGATCGCCTTTCAGACCAAGGGATTCAGCCGACCCGACGACATGCCCGAGGTCTTGGAGTTCCTGAAACCGTCGTGCTGGTATATCAGCATCGCATTTAACGACGACGACCTGAGAGCCAAGATTGAGCTTGGAGCGCCAAGCCTGGGCGATCGCCTTCGACTCATCGAAACCCTTAGAGAGCATGGTCACTCCGTCGTCGTGGGCATCAATCCCTGCGTCCCCGAATGGCTGCCCCGCCCGCTCGAACTGGTGCGGCAGATCAAGGCGGCGGGCGCTGAGGGGGCTTGGGTGCAGTGCCTGCATTTATCAAGTAGCCAAGAAAAACAGTTAAAGCCACGCGAACGAGAGAGTTTGACTCAAGCGCTGATCGACCGGGCAAAGAAAAAACAGTATGACCCAGCGGACCTAGAGTGCTTTAAAACCGTGCGATCGCTCTGCCAGGAAAACGGGCTGGAGGTCTATTCAAGTGGGCAAGGCTGTCGCTCCGGCTTCTGGGAAATCTACCGCCGCCATTACCCCAAAACCTTCCCGACCATGCAAGACTTCATCAACCTTTGCCATGACGAAGGGTTAGAGAAAGGGGCGATCGTGACTTTTGATGATTTTCATGAACTGATGTCCCCGTTTCTGCCAGAAGGAGAGCTATCCGTAGGACACTACCTTGGCGCAACGGCGCACAACGTAATCCGGGATATCCCGAATTGGACGAACAGATTTACCTATGACGCACTGCTGGCAATGATTTGGGATGAGCCGCGCTACAAGCTCTCGCCTGCACGCTGTGAAGCCCTGAGTTATGCCTTAGCTGAGGGCGAAGACGGGAACGCTTTGATCGTGGACGAGAACGGAATGCCCTGTATGGCTTTCAACCCAGAGCCGTGCGGGTGGGGTGATCTGTATGAGGCGATCGCCATGATTGAAGAATTGCCGGAACTGAGTGCACTGGAGGCGGGCTAATGGCTGATAACGGCGGGAAAATGGTCAAAAGCGCAAGCGGAGCTAAAACCTTTGCGACCAAAGCGGCATTGAGCGCCGCTGGGCTGACCGCTGCGCGAGTGGCGGAGCAAGGTGGCATGGTTAATGCGGGACAAATGGCGTCCATTCAAGCTGCCAAAACCCCTGGTCTTGACTTCAGACAGGCTCTGAGCCAGGAAACCTCAGCCCGTCCCAGTGCCCCCTTACAAGGACGGGCGCTTCAAAGAGCAAAAGCCGCCGCCGCTCGACTGCCAGCAAATGCGCCGGGCGCTTCGGGGGGTGCGA